>CAIJLM010000358.1 GCA_903821495.1 uncultured Chthonomonas sp.
TCATATCGTAGTAGGTATTTCAACGAATCTTTGGGAATCCCTGCAAGATTCTTCGCCTATTTTTTTGCGACTCAATGGAGTCAAAAACCCCGTTCTCGCCCCCTATCTCAAAGGCTCCTTTTGTTTCTGATTCCTCCCGCGTTTTCAAAACTACAGATATCTGTAATGGGAATAAGCCTGCGCCTCGCCCCGCAATTTTACGTTTTTCTTGTCACTCTCCGCCCGCTATGTAGTAATATAGATTCACAATATCTTTCGTCATGTTTCCTAACAATACACAGGCGCAGGAGGCTTCCGCCATGCGATTTGTCTCAGTCTTAACTACCCTGTCTCTGCTCTGCTCGCTCTCTATGAGCGCCTTCGCGAGAGCGCAAACAACCAAAGAGGAGATAAAAACTATCGCCGTCGCCGATTTCACAGGGGCGGACAAAGAGTTTGGCAGGTTTATCGCCGACACCCTACTCACCGACCTCGCCCGCTCTACGCAACTCAGCCTCGTAGAGCGCAATGAGATTCGGCAAGCCTTCCAAGAGCTTAAACTTCAATCTACAGGGCTAACCGAACCCAAACAGATTCAAAAGGTAGGTAAAATCCTCAGCGCGGACGGTCTTATTGTAGGCAGTTACTTCTTGCAAGGGACGACGCTCACGATAAACGCCCGACTGCTGGATGTTCACACAGGACACCTCGCGCAAGGCGGCTCCGCGAACGTCTCTGGTCAGAAGGAGAACCTACTGCTACTCTCCGAACAGCTCGCCAACCGCCTCCATAAAAACCTGACCGGAATTGAACTCCTCACAGAACCCGTCGACTCTGTGGAGGCTCCGCCTACAGTAGCGCCCTCCTCTGGAAATCCCCCTGCCGCCCCAACCCCTGTAAATCGCCGCGAAACCCTCGCCACAAGGCTAAAGGACATCGGGGTTATACCCGCAGGGGCGAAAGCGCAAGATACGCTTCAAGAGCGAGATATTGCGCGGGTAGTGCAGTGGGTGCAACGTCAGTTCCCGCGACAGGAGCGGACTCCCCTCAACATCTCTAAGCCCAACGCGCCCGTTAACCGTCTGCGCGTGTTGGCGGCGATGCTTAAAATCGCCGTTCCCTTAGACAACATCACACGATTTAGCGATGCGCCTGACAATAGCCTCACGCCAGACTTCGCGAAAATTCCGCTCTGGGGCAGACCCTTTGTCGCCTCCGCTATTGAGGAGCGGTGGTGGTCTGCAAACCATCCTATTCTACCCGCTCAAGCCGCGACATGGCGCTTTGTGGTGGTGATACTAGATAGAATGCCCCTAGACCCTGCCGAGGGCGGAGCCGCGCCGACGCGCCAGACCTCCCCTGAAACTCCCGCAAGCGCAGAGACCTATAGCGGTTTGGTGCTGGATGCCTCCACGCTTACGGTGGAACGCGCCATGAGTCCCCGCATTGTAGACGAAGACGGGGTTCAGATATACCCGCTCAAAGGGAGTTACGACTTCGACAGCCTGCTAGAGCGCGGGCTTATGTCCTACTGCGAAACAACAGACCAAACCCGCAAACGAGCGGGGGCGAACCCGCTAAAGATACCCGTCATTGAGGTCATCGCCCCCGCAAACGCCGACTTCGTTATCTCTCGAAGCGATGGCGAGAAGATTCGCAATGCAAATCGGCGCAACAAATTCCTTGAGAAGTGGGCGGTCAGCGTTCTCTCTCAAACCAAAACAACCCCGTGAGGCACGCCATGCGCCTTCTCGCTCTACTCCTAACGCTTCTCTTAGTTCCCTCGCTAACCGCAAGGGCGCAACCCGATTCCCCCGAAGCGCTAGTCGTGATAGGGGAGGGCGTAGCCTCGTTAGGCGACGACCCTGCGGGGGCGGAGGAGAACGCGCTTTGGGATGCGAAGCGCAACGCCGTTGAGCGGGCTTGCGGGGTCTTCCTCAAATCTACAGCGACGGGACGCAACTTTGAACTCTCCTCCGATGAGATTCGGACGCGCTCGGAGGGGTTCATCAGGAGATGGGAGAAAGTAGCGGGTTCCCAGACGGTGGAGACAGTGGGAAACAGCAAGGTGTTGCGCCTCAAAATTCGGGCGACGGTGGCGCTCCTACCCGTTCTAAAACGCCTTGAGCAGATACAGGACGCTTTCAACGACTTAGAGCGCCCGCGCCTCTATATCAGCGTCAAAGAGGGCGAGGAGAGCCTACGCCATCTGGTGACTCAAAGCCTTTTGGCAGAGGGCTTTTTGATAGCCGACGCGCCCGAATCTGCGGCGCTACAGGTCGTTGTAAAGGTGGAGAGCGTCCCGCTACTTCTGTTCGGAGACGAGAAAGCCCCCTTCGGTCTAGGAGACTCGGTAGCGACCTGCAAGGCGCGTCTGAGCGTGCAACTGCACTCTCTCGCCGCCGAAGAGAGCCTACTCGCCCTCTCCGCTGAGGGCGTGGGGCGCAGTTACCAGAGCGATAAGGAGGCGAGGGAGAGCGCCGTTGAGGAAGCCGTAGCCGCCTTTCAAAAGAGCCAACTAAAACTATTGACGCACCCCCTTCTGGTTCGCTGGGCGATGGAGCGGCAGGAGGGGATTATCGTCGCTGTGGAGGCGTTAGGTCTGCCGGAAGAGGGGCGAGACGCGCTGAAACAGGCGATTTCGGAACAGCGCGGGTTCCGAGAGATTGTGGGTGAGACCGCGCAAAAAGAGAGTTATATCGTTCGATTTTCCACTCGTTTGTCTGTGCGAGACGTTCGCCGCCGTCTCGCCGAGTTCCGCCATCCGCGTTTCACCCTCCTCATTTCGGAGGGGCGCGGCGCTACTGTTCGGTGCGTGGCAAGCCCCCGTCCGCGCCCTTCAAAAACTGCGAAACTATCGCAAGGACTGCGCTCTCAACACTAGACAGGCTCAACAGTTGAAGAGCGCGAAAGGAGCATGATTATGCAAACTATACCGCGAAGAGGCGCGGCGCTAGGGCTACTCGCACTCTGCGGGATTCTCTCGCTACCGCTCTCCGCCACAGCCCAAAAAGCGAACGACGATGACAAAGGGCGCGTTGACTGGAACAGCGGCAAAATTATCGCGACGGGACTTGGAGCTATCTCGCTCACAGAGAAGAACGACGCGAAAGCCTACCTGCGGGCGCGAAGTTTCGCCCGAATGGATGCGCGGCGCAACCTACTCGCCGTCATCAGCCATGTCAAGATAGATTCGCACACCGTAGGGCAGGACTACGAAGCGACAAGCGACACGATTCGCGAAGAGATTAGCGGACTCGTGAAGGGTACGGAGATAGTCTCAGAGCGTAAAATACGAATAGGGAACAGCTGGATGGTGGAGGTGACCGCCACCATGCCGATATATGGCGAAGGCGGTCTGGCGAGCGTTCTCGTTCCGGAGATTATCAAGCGGCAGAAGGCGCGTGATATTGACCCCGATATGGCGCGAGAGCGCGATGCGGAGCCAGAGTCTCAACGTAACGTAGAGCCAAAAGAAGGTGGATTCGATACGAGTGAAGAAACTACGGAAAAGTCTACTCCTCAACCAGAACGCCCCATCGAACCCGCCCCCGTTGTCGCGCCGAGGGAGTTGGAACCCTTCTCCTCCGTCCTGACCACGCAACCCCTTCCGGGACGCACAGGCTACTACACGGGCGTTATCATCGACACGCGAGGCTTGGGAGTAGAGCGCTGTATGGCTCCCAAAATTCGGAGCCGTAGCGGGCGGGAACTCTGGGTCGGCGGCAGGGTGGACGAAGACTATATCATAGCGCACGGTATCGTGAGCTACGTTCACAGTATGTCCGAAGCCCGCCAAAACCCCCGCGCAGGCAAAAACCCGATTGTCCTCAAAGGGACTCCGTGCGCGGGAAACAGGTTCAACACCGATGCAGGGCTTTCCGAAGAGGATGCCCGACAACTCTTAGAGTTAGATAGCAAAAGCAGATTCCTTGATAAGTGCCGCGTTATATTCATCGTAGACGCAGGAAAGTAGGCAAACTCTGAGAAAATCAGGGCTACTCGTCGCTCTTCTTGGGGCGAACCTTCTGGTTATCAGCGCGGGGTGTCGTAGGGCGGAAACGCCTACGACTCCCCAACCTACTGTCGCGCCTCCCTCCCCCGCCCTCGTTCAAGAGCCTATTCCACTCAACTTAGCCCCCGCCCAACGCCGCGAAGCCCTCCTGCAAAGCCTCCGAAAGCGGGTCTTAGGGCGGCTAGAGGCGAAGGAGGATGTAGAGCGCGTCGTCTATCAGATTCGCCCTCTCATTGATAACGCTGTCAACCTCCCCGACGTTCAGCCCGTTTTGCAACAGATGGCGCAGGAAGGCAATCTCTCGTTGGAGGAGCAGAAAAAGCGGTGGGCGGACTGGCAAGAGGCGGATGTCCTACTCGAATCGGGAGGACGCGAGGATGCGGTCTCCTCCGCGCAAGCCGTGGGCGCGGCGCAGTGGCTGGCGGGAACCGCGCAGGGCGTAGGGCTAAAAGCCAATGTAAAGGAGTCGCGCCGCCTCTCCGCTCTCATCGCCGAACGTAGCTATCAGTTAAAGTGGGACGAATTTCTCGCGCAACCCAACCGTAGCGTAAAAGCCTTCAACGAGCCTATAGCCAATCAGCGCAGAGCGGAGTCGGAACTTCCTGAACTCAAGGCGGAGTTGGCATCGCTTCGCGCCAAGCGTAGAGAGGCGGACGAGCGGTATGACCTAGCGAAAGCGATAACCGCGCAGACCCGCTATCTGCTCAAACTACATGGACGCTACCCGTCGCCTCAGTGGATATTTCAGGCGTATCACGGCGGAGAGGCGGGGGTTTCGCGCACTCTCAAACTGTATGGCGGCGCTCCCGATTTTGAGAGCCTCTACTTCGACCTGACCCCAAAAACGAACCTACCCGCGTTTCTCTACCTCTACGGGCGTAGCGACGACCACCGCTACTACTGGTGGAAAATCTGCGTAGCGCAGGAGGTATTAGCGCTGTTTCGGCGCGACAAACAGGCGTTTCAAGCGGAGTGGGAGGGACTGATACCGGGACGCTCAAAGGCGGTCTTGTGGTATCCCTCCGCGCATCACGAGGCGCTACCCGCCTATCTCGCCGTAATGGACGCGGTGAAAGCCGGCAAACTTGCGCCCATCAAGCCCTCTGAGAATCTCCTTATCGCGAAGGAGGCGGGAGAGGCGTTCTTGCGCCCAGAAACAGCGGCGCTTCTGCGTCTTATCCTCCAGACCTACCGCGAATATGGCGGAACGTCGCCCGCTCTCCTTACAGCCGCTACCACTCCGCAAGACCTCCTTGCGGAACGCCACAAAGCGTTATCCGAAAAACACCCTCCAAAGCCCATTTTACATCTGCTTCCCCCCGCAAACCCCGCTTTTAACCCCGTTGGAGATGTCGCCCCCGCCGACTTCGACCTCCTCTCGACAGGGCTTGCCTTTCAAATCAAACCTCCCGCCAACACAACACAGCGTCGCATTCTGGACTTCGCCATGAGCGTTTGGAGCGATAAAAACCTACTCTGGTATTACAAATCGCGAGAGGCGAACGCCCTAGTCGTGATTCCAAACCCGCGTTATCGCGACGCGCTAATAAATTTCCGCTAAATTGTAAAACTTGGAACTCTCTCTAGGCTCTCATCTGTTCATTCTTGGATAAGGGGAAATTATGTCTCCCCCCGCTTTCCCATACCTGCGAAGAGCGTCTTGCAGGAAAGGAACGCCTCTAAATTCCATTTCGTTTGGAGGGTAACAACAGATGAAACAGTCTCCTCGGTTTGGCTTCACACTCATCGAACTGCTAGTCGTTATCGCGATAATAGCAATTCTCGCCGCAATTCTCTTCCCTGTTTTCGCTCAAGCGCGTGAGAAGGCGCGTCAGGCGACCTGTCTTTCCAACAACAAGCAGTGGTCTTCCGCCACCATGATGTATCTTCAGGACTACGACGAGACCTACCCGCTCTCTATGGGGCGGCGTAACGACGGCTCATGGGCGGTAGATGGCGACGGCGTTCCGTTCGTAGCGGACACACCCGCCAACGATAGAACCAGTAGCGCCTCCTACGTCTCCGCGCGTCAAGTGGCTTGGGGCAACGCGGTTCAGCCCTACGTCAAGAACTACCAGATGTTCCAGTGTCCCTCCGGCGGGACTTTCGACGACCTCGGCTGGACAAACTGGGTTGTCGCGCCCGTGAACACCAGTTACACCTACAATGGGCTACTTCAATCCTATCCGCTCGCGGGCGTGGCTCTCCCTGCGGAGCTACCCATGCTCACCGAGGGCTACGGGCGCGGCGGCTTGAAGGGCTGGCAAGCCCCCAATCCCTTCCTCTTCTGCCCGGCAAACGCGCCCTGCATCTATAAGCCGTCGCAAGGAAACGGCGTATGCGCGTCGGGAAATGGCGGAACAAGCGGCTGGTTCGGCTTTGTGGGGACGGCGAATGTGCATGGTCAAGGCATGAGCTACGCCTATGCGGATGGTCACGTCAAACAGAAGATTCTCTCCACGCAGGTCGTCGCGCCGGGCGCTACCGACCCCTTCACGCAACCCTACGCGGACTACGACAAGAACCAACTCCCCAACAATTCGTGGTGGGATGGCTGTCAGCAGATATTCTTCGCTCCCGACTGGGATAGGCGTAGTTAGGAGGAGAGAACCATGAAGAGTATCCACAACAAACGCCTGATATTCGTCGCGTTCGCCCTGCTTGGGGTTTCGTTGGTCGGGTGCAACCGCTCTAGCGCGGAAGACGCGAAACCAGCCGACGCATCTCCTACTAGCGCACGCGCTACGGCGAACAATGGCGGCGCGGTAAAGCGCAGAACGCCGCCCCCACCTAGCGAAGATAGGTAGGCGGTTATCAAGATAGGGAGGAGTCGGATTTCTCTGGCTCCTCTCTTAAATACCTCCGTTTCAAGCCCCTCCTTGCGCGTCCCACAGGCGCAACAGCTCCTCTTCGCGCTCTCGCGGTATGCCAAATCGACGCTCCAAGTCTTCGGGGCGAGAGGAGTCCCACTCCATAGTATCCTTCACAGTCTCTTCCAGAGAACGATAGGTCAGCCCGCTCGCCTGAGCCTTTCTACAGTCCATATACGAGATATATTTGAAGTCGGCATCCTCCTCCCCTATCCACCAGATATTCAGCGAATCCGGCGAGACATCCTGCGCTTTCATAAACTCAGGCGCGACATACCGCAAACGCGAAGGAAGCGGGGAGAGCGCCTGACAGGTTTCCAGAAGCGTTCCCAAAGTAAGCGGGGTTTGGGGCCCGCAAGCGTTAAAAACGCCCGTCTCCTCTTGCTCAACCAGTCGAATCGTCCACTCCGCAAGGTCGCGAACATCAATGTATTCAACCTGCATAGTAGCATCGCCGGGGACGAGAATATCGCCGCCAGTTCGCGCCCGAAAAACCCAGTGCGTAAAGCGGTCGCTAGGGTCGTAGCGCCCCACGATGTAGCCGGGGCGGATGATGAGAGCGCGTCCCGGAAGGTTCTCCTCTACCGCCTGCTCGCAAAGAGCCTTCAAGCCGCCGTAGTTCTCGCCTGTGACCTTAGTCGCGTCAGGCTCGTTTGTTGTCGCAAGCGGCGCGTTTTCAGCGGTGTACGGCTCTCGAAAATGGGCGTAAGCCGAGATGCTTGATATGAAGACGTAGCGACGGACGGAGTTCGCGAGTTTTTCGGCGGACTGACGCACAACGCGGGGGAAGTAGCCGCAGGTGTCGATAACCGCGTCCCATTCGCGCCTATCAAGAATATCTAACCCGCCGTCTCTATCCCCCGTTAGGCGTTCCAGCTCCGGAAACAGGTCGGGATTACGTTGACCCCGATTGAAGAGAGTCAGTGTATGCCCTCGCTCTTGCGCCGCGTGTACGAGGTGTCGCCCCAGAAATACCGTTCCGCCTAGAATTAGAATCCGCATGAGAGAAGGCTCCTTGATGGTGAGAGTTCCAATAGAGACGCATAAAATCGAAAGTAGTTATCGTATTTCCAATGTAGGATACCTTGTATCGCCGCCGCCTCTAACGTGTTCCACACCCCAAAAAGCAGGATTCCCGCCCTCCCTGTCGAAACAGAAAAGCATATAAAATCATGGGAGGCGAGATATGGACGTTACAGAGATGGACGCGCTACTCAAGCGTGCGGTGGAGGCGTGGGGCGCTCCGGGCGCGGCGCTCGTGGGAGTTCAAGGGGACGAAGTTCTCTATATGGGATGCGCGGGTGTCAAAGAGTTGGGGAAGCCCGACCCAGTAACGCCGGACACCCTTTTCGCGATAGCCTCCACCACAAAAGCCTTCACCTGCACGACTATCGCGATGATGGCGAATGAAGGCAAGATGAGTTGGGACGACCCCGTTTCCAAATATGTAGACTACTTCCGCCTCTCCGACCCCCTCGCCAATGCAAACGTGACTCTCCGCGACCTCGTGACGCACCGCACAGGAATGAGCAGAAACGATATGCTCTGGTACGGCTCTGCCAACACGCGAGAGGAGGTCATTCGGCGTATCGGGCTGGTAAAGCCAAACACCTCTTTTCGCTCCACCTACGAATACAACAATATCATGTACGCAACGGCGGGAGTCGCAGTGGGAAACGCCGACGGAAGCAGTTGGGAGGACGTAGTACGAAAGCGCATTTTCGAGCCGCTTGGTATGACGGGCGCGAACTTCAGCACGCACGACGCAGTAAAATCGCCCGACTACGCCACGCCCCACCATAAGGGCGAAGACGGAATCACGCAAGCCGTACCGTGGCGAAACCTAGACAACTGCGCGCCCGGAGGCTCTATCAACGCTGGTGTGAGAGACCTAAGCAAATGGCTACGCTTTCAGATAAATGAGGGCGTTTTTGAGGGTAAAACACTGATTTCTCCCGAAAAACTGCTCGAAACGCGCACTCCGCAAATCGTAACGCCCGCCGTCCCCAACGGCATCTCCCCCGTTACGCTCGGAGCCTACGGGCTGGGCTGGGCTGTCTACGCCTATCGGGGGCACACCGTCTGTTCACACGGAGGCGCGTTGGACGGTTTCCGCTCTCATGTCGTCCTCATCCCTCACCTGAAAATGGGCTTCGCGATTCTTGTCAACCTCAGCCCCTCCGCGCTCGTGGAATCTGTGCGAAACAGCCTGCTTGATATGGCGCTTGGCGCGGAGCCAGAGGACTGGAACTCAAAAACCATCGCACAGCAGGAGGAGGCTATCGCGAAGGAACAGAAAGAGCGGCTGGAGCGTAGAGATAAGAGCCACAAGGAGACCAAGCCCTCCCGCGAACTCAGCGCCTATACGGGAGCCTACGAAAACAAGGCTTACGGCGCGGCGCACATTACGCTCGTAAACGGCGCTCTTGCGCTACAGTGGAGTTGGCTCAACCTTCCGCTGGAGCATCTGCATTTTGATACGTTCCTTGCCGAAACAGAGGCGCACCCCAGAGTGACCGAAGTAGCGCAGTTTGAACTCGACAAAGAGGGGGAGGTCGCCGTGTTAAACGTTATTGGACAAGAGTTTACGAAAGTGAAAGCGAAATGACAGGTCAAACAGAGATTCGAGTCGCCTTCCTCCCCGAACTTGCAGGAGAGGTTTCCAACGCCGTCTGCATCGTGATAGACGCGCTACGCGCCACCACCGTTATCGCCACCCTCTTTGAGCGCAACTGCCCCTGCGTCTACGTCGCGCCCTCCCATGCGCTTGCGGAGGCGTTTGCACGGGCGAACGGCTACGCTCTCTGCGGCGAGACGAACGGCGTTCGCGCAGAGGGTTTCGACTACGGTAACTCCCCTACCGAGTTTTCGCGCCTCGATTTTAGCGGACGCTCTGTCGTTCTCTCCACCTCGAACGGCACGAAAGCAACCGCCGCCGTCGCCAACGCGAAGCGCGTCTATCTCGGCTCCGCCCTGAATCGTAACGCCGTAGCGCAAGAGGCGTGGGAGACCGCGAAAGCGGAGGCGGCGGACATTGTTATCGTCTGCTCAGGAACGAATGGCGCGTTCACGCTGGAAGACGCGACGGTTGCGGGACTCTATGTGGAGGCTCTCGTCGCGCTGGGGACGACGTGGGATATGCCTAGCCTAGCCGACTCTGCAATCGCGGCGCGGCGGCTCTGGCAGGGCGAACCCAACCTCTTACGGGGCTGGATGGAGGGTAAGCACGCCCAACACCTCGGCGATATTGGCTTCGGGGAGGATGTCGGCTTCTGCGCTGGGATAGACAACTCCTGCACCGTTCCTACGCTGGTTTCGGAAGAGATGAAGGAGACAGTGGCGTGTCCGGTCACTCTTGTGAAGGGGTAAACCAAAAGTTGAAAACTTTGTCTAAATCGTACATAATAGTTGATAAGCGCTTTATGTACGAAAAGGAGGTTTCATTATGTCTGTTTTAACAGCGACACAACTCAAAAACCATCTGGGGAGATATATGGAGGAGGCTCAAAAAGAGCCTGTTATCGTTCAAAAGGGAGGGCGAGATTACGCAGTTATCATCAGTCAGCAGGAGTACGAACGCTTTCAGGCGTTAGAAGATAGGTATTGGGCGGAAAAAGCCCAAGAAGCCCAAAGAAGCGGGTATGTAGGGCAGGAAAGAGCGTTGACGGCTCTTGAGAAGTCTTTTTAGAGGAGTAGACTGCTAATGCCCAAACTCAACATTACAAAAGACGCTCTTGACTTCTGGGAGAGGTTGGACGCAAAGCAGTATAAGCAGATAGGGCGAAGGGTGTTGTCTCTTTTGTCTGACCCTCTACCGCACGACTCTACTCAACTAAAAGGGTACGCGTTTCGGCGCGTGGATATCGGAGAGTACCGCATCATCTATCGCTTCGATGTTCTCGAAGAGATGGTAGTCATAGAGTGCATCGGTCTACGAAACGATGACGATGTCTATAAACAACTCAGACGAAAGGCGTAGTCCTAAAAACACTTCCGCTGACTGCCCAAAATGAGGTACGGGCTAAAAACAGGCTGTCCAACATTGACAATGTTGGACATTGCCGGTATGCTATTTTGGTAGGATACAGAAAGGGGAAACATCATGAACGTACACCTTACTCCCGAATTGGAACAGATGGTGCATAGCAAAGTGAAGACCGGACGCTACAACTCCGCCAGCGAAGTAGTGCGAGAAGCCCTCCGATTACTTGAAGAACATGACCAGGTAAAGGCGGATATTAGAAGGAAAATAGCCGAAGGAATGGAGTCGTTGAAGGCAGGTAGACTCGTAGATGGCGAAGCCTTCTTCGAGCAGATGGAAGCGGAACTTGAGGAAGAAATCCGCATTGAGGATGAGCAAGTCGAACGAGAGAAAATCGCCTACAGATGAAACGCTACCTTCTCACATACGAGGCGCGGGAAGACCTTACTGACATTAAGCGCTATTTGACCCGTGAAGCGGGAGGGCGTGTCGCCAACTCCACCTTAAAGAGAATCAGGGATGCCTTTATATTTCTCAATCGTACACCGGGCATGGGGCATTTGCGAGAAGACTTGACCAATGCGCCCGTTAAATTCTGGTCAGTCAGTTCCTACCTGATAATCTATAATCCCGCGGCGCAACCCATTGAAATAGTGCGTGTTCTCCACGGTAGCCGCGAAGTAGAGCCACTTATTACGCGGACGGATGACTGACGTAGGACTTTCGCTTCGAGATAGAGATTTCGCTCTTTTTAAGGCGTTCCATATCTCAAAGACATAGGTTCAAGCGAAAGTGCTATGACTAAAGAGGTAATTGCAAATGTCGACATTGCACGCACTTGTTGACACTAAATCACAATTATAAATGTGCAATATGGCGCGTTTTCGGACTTTTGCAATTACCTCAAAAACGCCTTCACGGAGGTTTTAACCACAACACAATGAGTTCCGCTTTTTCCGAAACTGTTCAAGCCCGTATCGATTCCCTGCGCCAACAGATAGACGCGGCGAACTACGCCTACTTTGCGCTAGACGCGCCCACCCTCTCCGATAGCAGTTACGATAGCCTTATGCGCGAACTGAAGGAGTTGGAGGCGAGTCACCCCGAACTCGTCACCGCCGACTCCCCCACGCAGCGCGTCGGCGCGAACGTTGTCACCACATTCGACCCCATCGCCCACCGAACCCCCATGCTCTCCCTCGACAACGCTTTCAGCGAAGAGGAGTTGCGAGAGTGGGAGGCGAAATTGCGGCGACAGGTTGGGGCGGGAGAAGATTTCGCGATAGAGTACGTCTGCGAACTCAAGATAGATGGCTCCTCCATTTCGCTCGCCTACGAGAACGGGCGACTAATCAGAGGCGGCACACGCGGCAACGGCGAATCGGGCGAGGATGTGACCCACAACCTACGCACTATCGCCGCCCTCCCTCTGCAACTGCGCCCTATCGCTCCCAAAACGGAAGCGCCCGCCAAACCGCAAGCCGCCCTCAGCCTGTTTGACGACGTGGAGGAAGAGCCATCCGCCGCCGATTTCCCGTCGCTGATTGAGATACGGGGCGAAGTCTTTATGACGCACAGCGAATTTGCCCGTATCAACTCGGAGATGGAGGAGAGGGGCGGTAAAACCTTCGCAAACCCTCGCAACGCCACCGCAGGGAGCCTTCGCCAAAAAGACCCCAGCATCACGGCATCCCGTAAACTCGACATCTGCCTCTACACGCTCGGCGCGTGCGAAGGGTGGAGTTTTGAGTCGCAGTACGACCTCCTACAGACCTACAAGCAGTGGGGCTTACGCACTAACCCGAACGTCGCGATATGCAAGAACATCGACGAGGTCTTAGCGTTCTGTGAGAGTTGGCGCACGAAAAAGGAGAGCCTGAACTACGATATTGACGGCGTAGTGGTCAAGGTGAACTCTTTCGCCCTACAGCGCGAACTGGGGCAGGTCAGCCGTTCGCCGCGCTGGGCTATCGCCTATAAGTATCCCGCCCTACAGGTACGCACGAAAGTCGAAAAAATTGAGATTCAAGTTGGCAGAACGGGCGCATTAACTCCTGTCGCGCACCTTACTCCTGTCGCAGTAGCGGGAGTCGTGGTATCGCGGGCGACCCTGCACAACGAGGACGAGATACGCCGAAAAGATGTGCGCGTCGGGGATACCGTGGTCATACAGCGGGCGGGAGAGGTCATTCCCGAAGTCGTGGAGGTGGTCGTCGGGGAGCGCACAGGAGACGAAGAGGAGTTCGTCTTCCCAACCTTATGCCCTAGCTGTAACAGCCCGACCGAACGTCCGGAAGGGGAGGTAGTGCGCCGATGCGTCAACCTCATCTGCCCAAGTAAAGTACAGGCTCAGATAGAGCATTTCGTATCGCGCAACGCCATGGATATCGAGGGCTTGGGCGAGAAGCAGGTGGA
>CAIJLM010000359.1 GCA_903821495.1 uncultured Chthonomonas sp.
CCATCTGTGCATTCACCCCTTCTCCCAGAATTGGGAGAAGGGGCAGGGGTTGAGGGCTAGGAGAGGTTGGGCGAGGTGATGTGAAGAGCGAGAACCCTGAAAGACGCGCAGTAGCGCGAAAAATAGTGCAAAATCGCCGCTATTTGCCGCAACACTTCTTGTATTTTTTGCCGCTACCGCAGGGGCAGGCATCGTTTCGCCCTACCTTGGGCCCTTCTCGCTTATAGGTTTCCTGACGCGGCGTATCGTAGACTTGAGACGACAAGGAGGGCGAATCGTTCATCAGTTGAGCGGTGTAGGACCCCATAAAAGCGCCCATCGCCTCAGAGTCCTCAACATCCACTCCTCCCTGTATCGCCGACATCACCATGGATTTCGCTATACCCCAGTTGCGAGGGTTATTAGAAGCGGCGACGATATCCTTATCTATCGCCACAATACGTTTCGACATTTTGTAGGCGTTCTTCACCTGCACGGTGTCGCCTAGAAAGGCGAAGAAGGAAGCCAGAACGGGCGATAGGCAACGGAAATAGGTTCCTTCTGAGGAGACTTTCGTAGGCAGGGTTTCGAGGCAACATCTCTCCATATCGCTGACGTTCCACTCCTCCGGCTCAACGTCATGGTAGTTGTACATATATTCAGAGAAACTTTGCACGATAAACTCAGACTCTTCCTTTTGCTCTTGAGTCAGCGCCTCGAACGCTGGGGTTTTAGACCACTCCGCCCCCCAATCATAGACTCTCTGTAGTATCTGGTCTATTTCGTCCTCATACTCTTCGCCGTCCTCAGACCAATCTTCCTCGTCTTCGCCGGGTATTTCTAAAATGCCCTCAAGGGGTTCCAATCTCACATCCATTTCTTTCTTCTTAAACTCAGGGGTGAGCATGGCTGTATTCTCCTGCTATTGTGTGGTTTTCTTTTGTCGTCATGGCGTTTTACCTGAAGCGTTGTAAGGCTGATAGCGAGTTATTTCGTATAACTTTCCCTCTTCAAAACAGAACCTCTCTTCATGCGGTTCGCCTATCGCACCCCAACACCACTTAAACAGAGTGCGAAGCCCAGCGCAGGTATCGGGGTTGGAGAGTATGAGGGGGACGTTTAGTTGAGGGATAATCTCCTGAGCCGCCTGTTTTTCGTTGAAAGCGCGGTATTTGTTTTTCGCGAACTTAGATTTGATAGCGCTCTTTGGGTGCGGCATATCTTCGACATCGTTGGAGTAGTTGTCGAAAATAATTTTCTGCGATTCGGGCAACCCCTCTGGATTCACAAACGAGTTCAACGCATCTGTATTGACAAAGTAGTACGCTTCCAGCATATTTATGAGATAGTGAATCGATACTCTATGTTCGTCTTTAGGATTTATTTTTACTAGAGCGACCCGGTATCGTTCATAAGCGTTTCGAGCGTCGTTCTCATTTAACCCCTCAAGGTCGTCAATTAGAATCACATGATGCGTGTATCCGTCTTTCTGATTTGATAAGTAGCGTCGTGCGTCGAATCCGATAGCGGCATCTTTATCGGGCAGGGTTTTGTCCGTATTCACTACCTTTAGCGGATGCTTCTGCGAGGTCTTTGCTCTGAGTTGGTCAATCTTTTGAAAAAACTCGAAGGTGCAGTTCCCGTGTTCCATGAGAGAGCGAAACAGGCTTGGAAGGGCGGCGCTCTCCGATTCGCCTGTCACCATCAAGCCAAACTTGTGAAATGTGAAAGTGGGCGCTACCCCCTCTATAGCGCTCACTTTACCACGCCCTCCTGCGGCGCGATAACTTGCGCCATGTAGAGCGAACCCGCCGCGTACTCCTCCAGTAAGTCTTGTATCTCTGGTTTATCTGAGAGGAACTGCACTGTTGTTCTACCATCTTTCGTTTCGGTAGCGATAATCTCATTTGCGGCGAACTGGCTCAACAGGACAGGGGAGTGCGTCGCCATTATCACCTGCCTATTCCATTCCGACGTAGCCAATTTAACCGCATCTGCAAACACCGCCAACGCCCAAGGGTGTAAGGAGAGGTCGGGTTCATCGAAAAGAAGTAGACACTCCTTATCTGGCGGCTGGCTAAACAGGGCGGTCAACAGTAGTAGCATCTGTATATGCCCGTCCGCTACCCTTGAAGCGTCAATTTCCTTATGTCTGCTCTTCTCAATAAAACGCCCATATAGCGATGCAGCGCCTGTAGTCTCAATGATAACCCCATTAAATTGGGGTAGCGCTTTCTGCATATACTCCATTATAGTATCATAACGGGCATCTATCAAGCGGCGGGCTTCTATGTTTCTAAGGACTGCCCACAGATTGTCGCCCTGCGCGGAAAGAGAAAAATCTCTTGCTATCGCCGAACCTATCTGTTTTATCCTATAGAAATTGAATGAACGACAGTGATAAAGATAGATGTTCTTTAAGAGATTATCTATCTCTTTCGCCTCAGAAGATTTCGCCTCAAAATCAAGGTAACGCCCTAAACTCAACATTTCTGGGTCGCGTAACGGAAAATATTCAAACGCTCCTTCTTTTCCATTTCTATTCTTAAATCGCGCCTTGTCGCTTCCCGCAGGGCGATTGATTAAGTTGCCTACCCCTTCCGCCCAGAGTGTTTCGCCCAGGTAAGGCACAATCCGCCCATCCGAAAGAAGGAGAGCGACTTCATAGGCGGCATTGGAGGACTTTAGGGAGATAGTGATAGGGACATTCTCGCCTGCGCCATCGTAAAGCAGACCGATACCGTGGCTACGAGAACTGGATGCCTCATCCGCCCCGCGAATTGCACAGTCGTGCATAAACGATATAGTATCCAGAAAAGACGATTTCCCTGCGCCGTTAGGACCAAAAAGGACGTTTATGGGCTGTAGTTGTAACTCAACATCGGCAAGCGAACGGTAGTTTTTTACCTTAACAGAGCGCAAAAGAGTTGGCATATTAATCCCTTCTGTGGCTTGTTCTAAGCCTCAATTTCAAGCGTAATAATACCACAACAATCGGGCTACTTCTCCTTTGTCGTAATCGCTTGAACGCTTCCCGTGCGCTCGAATTTATTCCACCCGACGGCTCCCCCTTTGAGGGCGGAGACAATGGAGCGCAGAATGACGTAGTACATCAGTTGGCGATAGACAAAGCGCTGAATGAAGAGCGAAGGCAGGAGCCGCCAGTTGTTTTTATCCATCCAGATAGCGAGCGCCGCCCCCACAAACTCGGCGAATATCATGGCGAGATAGTAGCCGATAACGTTCGATAAGTTGCCCGCTAGGAGCGCCCAGATGACGGCGATGTCCATTATGGGAGAGATGGCGGGAAACAGGATTTGATAGAGCCAGAGGCTAGGGAGCGCTACGATGCCGAAAGCCCCATGTTGCCCTAACGCGCTTCGGTGTTTCCAGAGGTTTTGCAGGGTTCCAAACGCCCAGCGGAACCGTTGACGCGAAAGGTTTTTCAGCGATTCGGGCGCTTCTGTGAAGGCGAGAGCCGCGCTATCGTTCTCAATCTGCCAGTCTAGGCGGCGCACCGTCCACGTAAGGTCGGTGTCTTCGGCGAGGGTGTCGTGGGTATAGCCGCCCGCCTGTTCAATGGCAGTCCGCCGCCATGCGCCTACGGCTCCGGGAACGACGGTGATACAGTTGAGCAGTTCGTAAGCCCTGCGGTCGAAGTTCTGACTTGTGATATACTCCAACGCCTGCCAGCGCGTGAGCAGATTGCTGATATTGCCCACCTGCACATTTCCCGCAACCGCCCCCACTTTCGGGTTTTCAAAGTGCCGCGCTAGCTTACCGATGGTATCCGACGGGAAAACGGTGTCTGCGTCCAGCGCGACAATAACGTCTCCCGTCACATACTGCAAGCCGAAGTTGAGGGCGCTCGCCTTGCCCCCGTTCTCTTTCCGAAACACGCGTATACGCGGGTCGTTCAGGGCGGCGGCTTGGGCGGCGGCGAAAGTCCCGTCCCCGCTTCCGTCGTCTATCACGATAATCTCTTGAATGGGGTAGTCGCTCGCCAGAAGCCCCTGAGTGGTTTTCGCGATAACCTTCCCCTCGTTATAGGCGGCTATCACTACGGAGACGCTTATCTGAAAACCGGGCGAGTAGCCCCGTTCTCTCGCTCTCTCCCGCCTGATTTGAAGTAGCGCGAGAACGCCCATGAATATCTGCCGCGATATGCCAAGTATCACAGAGAGGGTGAAGAGGGTGGCGAGGGCTCTCTGTGTTAGGTAGTTCACCTCGAAAACCCAGTGGTCTACACCCGCCAAAACCCCTTGAAACCCCTTGATTGGAGGCATGAGCGCCTCGCGGGAGACCCCGCGCAAATCCGCGACTGTGCCAAACTTATAGCCCGCGTCCTTTAGCCTTTGGATGATGACCGGTAGCGCGACGATGGTCTGGTCGCGATTTCCTCCGCCGTCGTGGAGTAGTATCACGTTGCCCTTGTCTCGCTCCTGCATAACCTGCTCGATGATGCGCTCCGCGCCTACAACGCCTCTAACGCCCGTCTTGCCAAGATTCCAGTCTTCCGGGTCTATCTGCTCTCCCACTGATATAAAGTTGCGCTCTGAAGCGATAATAATGGGCTTCAAGTCTTCCGGCGTGCGCGGCTCTACATCGATAGCGTAGGGGGGACGAAATAGAAAAGTCGAATGCCCCGTGATAGACTCAATAGCGCGTTGGGTAGCGTTTATCTCAACGAGCGTTCGCCTTTTTCCTACCATACGAAGGTCGGGGTGCGTGAAGGTATGATTGCCTATCTCATGCCCTTCGTTCCAGACACGCGCCAGAAGGTCGGGATTGTCCGCCACCTGACTTCCCACAACAAAGAAGGTCGCTTTTACGTCGTTCGCCTTCAAAATGTCCAGAATACGGGCGGTGTATTTCGGGTCAGGTCCATCATCAAAGGTGAGAACTATCGTTTTGGGCTTATAGCCAGCGCGTCGCACAACGTAGGAAGAGGGGTAGGACTGGTAGGATAGTTGCGTGATGAAGCCCGTTGTCGGGTCTCTCTGAAGTATGCACTTGCCGTCTGCCGGCTCGGCGATGACCTCTAGCAGTTCGCCCTCTCCTTCAAAGTCCACCTGAGATTGGTTGTGGTAGCTAATGGTGTTTAGAGCGCCCTTATCAATCTGAGAACCCTGGTCTTTGGCGAGGTAGTTCTTGCCTATAATCTGCCATACGCCGGGGTCTTCGCCTCCCATATACCACAGAGCCACTCCCAGCGTGGGGTATTTTCGGGCGATACGCAACTGGTTGTAGGTGCTGGTGGCATCTAGCATCCAGACGGAGTGCGCCGCGCCGCTATCGTCAAAATAGCGGTAGAAAGGGTTCAGGGTACTGGGGTCGAGGGAGATTATCGCTGTTTTGGGGTCTTTGGGGTCTTGCGACTCCTTCGCCTGCATAATAGCGCTTTGAAAACCGAGCGGCTCGGCGTTGTCATCGCCCTGCGTCCAGTCGTAGGCGTAGTTTCCTATACCGAGAACGACTTTTTGCGGGGGGACTTTGTCCACGTCAAACAGGTTGTGGAGTTGTAGCGCCGTCCAGTTCATGCTGGCGATACTGCCCGCGCCGCCGCCGTCCGCGCCGGGCGAGTGTTCGTCGTAGACCATGGGAATGATAAAATCGTTGTAGGCGGCGAGGGATTTACGGTCAAAGTTCACATCGTCAATCTGCAAATCCATACAGACGATAAGCCCAGCGGGGTGAAATTCGGCGTAGAGTTCTTTCATAAAAAGGGTGAGATTATTTTTGTCATCGGGGGCGGGTTGCTCGAAATCTATGTTGACCCCCTGCCACCGCTCTCGTAAGAGGATGCCTTTGAGGTCTTGAATAAACTTTGCGCGATTGGACGGGTTGCTTACGAGGTTGTGAATGGCTGGCGTACTCCAGTGACCTTGATGCTCATGGAGGGTAGAGTCGACAAAATTATTGATAAGGGGAAGGATAGGAACGCCATGTTTCCGCACGAGAGGAGCGACCTCCTCCCTGTCTTCTGGGATGCGGGAATCTATAATGGTCGTTGTTGTTTCGCTGATGTGTAGCCACTCCGGCGCGAAGTGAGTGAGGGAGTCGATATTGTGTTCTAGCGAGGCGCGGGATGTCTCCTCCCAGTTGACGTAGAACCCTATGCACACCGGACGTGTCGCGCTGAACTGCGCCATGCTGGGAAGGGGCTTCACAGCGCTTTGCGCCGCCTTCGCCTGCTTCTCGTAGGCAATCATGGTCTTCAGAGCGTTGACCTCTTTGTACTCGGCTGCCTGCCGCCTTCTACGAAGGCGGTCGACGAGAACAGGGTCGGGGTTGCCCGTGTCTTTATCGGGTTTGATGCGCGGTAGGTTCTTATGGGGGAGCAGGGGCAAGGAGATAACGCTTAGTACAAAAATGCCTCCGGCGAGTCCGCCTACGGTAGCGATGATAAAGAGAAGGCGACTAATGCGTCGCCATCGGCGATTCTCGGTGTCAAAAAAGATAGGTAGTCTATTAGGCGGCATGGTTTTCTGCTGTTTTCCTTCAGGCTAAGTTCTACGTTGCGCTACGCCTGACGCGCCTCTACTATTCGATAAAGCCCTCGCCAATTCCTTTTGCGGGAGTGAAAACGGGGGGGAATCATACTTAATGGCAAGATAGGCGATACAAAAGTAGGCATAGTGCGCGTAAAACGCTTTTGGTCGGAGGCTGAAAGCCCCTGCTTGTGAAAACCGCCCGTCCTTCGGACGGATTTTACGATTGCGTCTGAAAGGCTCACCGCTCTCTCAGCAATTTGTTTGGGAAGGGGGTAGAGTTCTGACGAAACCAGTCGCTACAAGGCTCCTACGGCGTGTCAGGGCGATTGATACGAACCAATACGTCGTCTAGAGAAGAAACATCTCGGTTGCCGATTCTACATGAAGACGAATATCCTCTCCTAATTATGCCACGCGAGCCGAATTATTCGCAACGCGCAAAGCCAGCAAAACAGACTACCACCCTATACGCTAATCCGTGTCCGCGATAATGACAAGCCCCATCGCTAAAATATATCCCGCAACCTCTGCTTCGCGGTTAATTCGCAAAAGAGCGCCTCTTGCAAACGCAAGAAACCTACGAGGGCTTCCCGCCGTATGGTATACTGTATTCTTGAAAATAGGATACATCCTAATACACCCCCTCCTCTCAGTCAGGAGCCTAACGAGGTAATCTCACAGATGGGTTTTCTAGCCAGATTTTTTGATAACTCCGCCCGCGAAATTGAAAAATACCGCAAGGTAGTCACACAGATAAACGCGCTTGAGCCGACAATAGAGAAGTTGACGGACGACCAACTCAGGGAGAAGACGCAAGCCCTCCGCGAACAGGTGCAGAGCGCCTACCAGAAACAGCGCGACGCGGTAGGCGAGAGTTGGGCGACGCTTTCGGACGCGCAGAGGCGCGACGAAGACCGGAAGATATTCGACCCGATTCTCGACGGCGTTCTGCCGGAAGCCTTCGCCCTCGTGCGAGAAGCCTCTCGTCGAACGATTGGACTGCGGCACTACGATGTCCAAATGATTGGCGCGATGGCGCTACACGCCGGGCGTATCGCTGAGATGCGAACGGGCGAAGGTAAAACCCTCGTCGCCACCTGCCCTCTCTTCCTGAACGCGCTACTCGGCAAGGGCGTACACCTTGTCACCTCCAACGACTACCTCTCTAAGCGCGACGCTGTTTGGAACGCGCCCATCTACCACCTTTTGGGCATGAGCGTAGGCATTATTCAGGGGCAGTCGCCAGAGACCGGAGACGAGGGCGGTAGTTTTATCTACGACCCCGATTTTACCGACCCCGACCCGCGCTATACGTATGCGCGTCCCGTCTCTCGCGCCGAAGCCTACGGCGCGGACATCACCTACGGAACGAATAACGAGTATGGCTTCGACTATCTGCGCGACAATATGGCGTTCTCTAGCGACGACCTTGTACAGCGGGAAACGCACTACGCCATCGTGGACGAAGTAGATAGCATCCTGATTGACGAAGCGCGCACCCCGCTCATTATCTCCGGTATGGTGGAGCAGTCCACCGAGCAGTACCGCCGCGTAGACGATGTAGTGGCGAAGATGAACAAGGGCGTGGACGACCCCAAGAGCGATAAGGACAACCCGAACGCCGACAAGCACAAAGCGAATGTCCACTACGTAATTGATGAAAAAGCGAAGACGGCGACCATCACGGAAGCGGGAGTCACATATATCGAACGGGCTATGGGGATGAAGAACATCACCGAAGACCGCGAACTGATGCACTATCTCTCCGCCTCTATGAAGGCGCACGGCGTTTTCCGTAAAGATATAGACTACGTGGTGAAAGACGCGGGCAAGGGCGATGGTCCCGAAATCATTATTGTAGATGAGAATACAGGGCGCATGATGTTCGGGCGACGCTACTCTGATGGTCTGCATCAGGCGATTGAGGCGAAGGAACACGTCGAAGTTAAGAACGAGAGCCAGACGCTCGCGACGATAACCTTCCAGAACTACTTCCGCCTCTACTCGAAACTTTCGGGTATGACGGGTACGGCGAAGACGGAGGAGGAGGAGTTCCGCAAAATCTACGCGCTAGACGTTCTCCCGATTCCTACAAACCGCCCCGTGGTTCGCAAAGACAAAGCCGACATGATTTTCAAGCGCGAAGAGCATAAGATGCGGGCTATCGCGGCGGAGATTCTACGGGTCTTCTGCAAACAACAGCCCACGCTTATCGGAACGCGCTCGATTGAGATGAGTGAACGAGTCAGTAAACGGGTCAGCCCGCAGATGCTGAAAACGCTTGCGCTCATCGAAATTATTCGCCAAAAGGTGGAGGGGGATAAATCTATTCCCGCCGAGAAGAAGCGCGAATACACCGCCCTGCTGAATATGCCGATGGAGCCTTGGTCGCAAGTGGATGAGACGGGCAATCGCGGGAACTTTGCGCCATTGACGGTTCAACAACTGCGCCCCGTTCTAAAGGCGCTGAACCTGCCCGAAGATCCTCTCGCGCCAGAGAATATGAACAGAGCGGCGACTCTCTTTGAGATTGCCGACGGCGGTTTGGAACTGCTGGAAGAGGCGCTAACGCACGGTATTCCGCACAACATCCTGAACGCGAAGTTCCACGAGCAAGAGGCTATCATCATTGCGGAAGCCGGACGCAAGGGAGCCATCACCATCGCCACGAACATGGCGGGACGCGGCGTTGACATCCTTCTCGGCGGAAAGCATATCAATCAGGAACTGCCCACCACCGCCGGAGATGTTCGCTCCCTCCAAGCCGCAGTAAGCGTCATCGCGGAGTCGGAGGATGAGGCTGAGGGCGAAGAGGGCGAAGAGGTTGAAAACGAGAACTATCGACGCTTCGGACGCGCCGCTATTTTGGACGCGGTGACGAGCGGCGGTCTCACCGACGAAGAGCATAAGAGAGCGGGCGATTCGGTTCGCGCAGTGGGCGGTCTCTATATACTAGGCACAGAGCGCCACGAGAGCCGACGTATCGACAACCAGTTGCGCGGACGCGCCGGACGACAGGGCGACCCGGGCGAGAGCCGCTTCTTTGTCTCGATGGAAGACGAACTGATGCGCCTCTTCGGAGACAGGGCGAACGCAGCAATACTGCGCTCATGGGAAGACCATCTCGGTATGGATAGCCTCATTCTCTCGAAAATGATTGAACGCGCCCAAAAGAAGGTGGAGGAACACTACTTCGAGTCGCGCAAACACGTCTTGAACTACGACGACGTAATGAACCGCCAGCGCGAACTTATCTACCGCGAACGCCGCCGTATTCTGCAAGGCGAAGACCTGCGCGACACCGTGGTGGAGTATCTGGGGCAGACGGTGGACGAGTCGCTTCTCGCCTACTGCCCGCCGAGCCGTTCTCGTACCGAGTGGGAGATAGAGGAGTTGTATCAGGAGGTGAATGAGTACTTCCAGTTGGAGGAGGACATCTCCGAAGAAGACCTGCGCGGCAAGTCTTCAGAGCAGATAAACTCCCTGCTCATGAAGTTTGTTCTTGACCGATATGAGGGCTTAGAGAAGCAGATTGACGAGCAGGAGCCGGGCTTCTTGCGCGAAATTGAGCGCAACCTCGCCCTACGCGCTATCAATAGCCGATGGATGGAGCATCTCGCGAACATGGACTACCTGCGCGAGGGTATTCACCTGCGCGGCTACGAACAGAAAGACCCGCTCCTTATCTACCAAAAGGAGGCTTTCGACGAGTTTATGCGTATGCAGGCGGCGATTCAGGACGACATTGTTCGCAACCTGTTCCGTATGCAGGTCGCGCCCGATGTCGAAGAGTTCGCGCCGCCCCCGCCAATGATTATCGCGCTTCCTGAGTTGCCAGTCGCCTCGGAGAGCGAGCAGAGGGCGGTCAAGGCGCTTGCGCCCGTCTCCGCCGCCGCTCCTGCGCCTCTCAAACGCGATACACAGGCTCCTCCCAGTTGGAAGGGCGGACGCAACGACCCGTGCTGGTGCGGTAGCGGTCAGAAGTATAAGCGCTGTCACGGAAAGTAGCGAACCTCTCCTAGCCCTCTCCGTTTCGGAGAGGGGCGTGTACGGCTGAGGCTAAAATGCTGACGCTACTATCGCGATAATTGAGAGAGGAGACGATAACCGTGACACAAGCCCGTCTATACGAAGGGCGCGGGTAATGTCTCTTGTTTTGTTGTGCAACAACATTCTACTATTTCGCGGTTAATCCCCAAACGAGTAAACAGGTAGAGCGCGGCGATGTCCACAGAAACAACATGGGGCGAGGCGATTAAAAGCCTTCCCGCCTCCCTCCAAAATCGCATACAAAGAGACCAGCCTCTCCATCCCTACACGACTCTACGTGTGGGGGGAGAGGCGGATTTCTTTCTGAACGCCACTCATCGCGACGAGATAGCCCTTGTCGCCAGCCTAGCGCAACGCTACTCCCTCCCCTTCTTTCTGCTCGGCGAGGGAAGCAACATCTGTGTGAGCGATAGGGGAGTGCGGGGCTTCGTTTTGCGGAACCGCTGTCAGGAGGCGGAGATTGGCGAGACGACGCGGGTAGATGCCGGACACAACTTCATGCGCCTCTTCGTGAAGACGTTACAGGCGGGACTATCCGGCTTGGAGTTCGCAGTAGGCATACCCGGCACGGTGGGCGGGGCGCTGGTCTCGAATGCGGGGGCGTATCGCGCCAATATCTGCGACCTTGTGCGTTCGGTGGAGGTGGTGGAGGCGGGAGAGCGGAAGGTGGTAAGCCCCGACTGGATGGAGTTCTCCTATCGAGATAGTTGCTTGCGGCGTAACGGGGGCAAGCCCGCGGTAGTCCTCGCCACAACGTTACAACTCACACCTGCCCCTAAAACTGCGATTCGCCTGAAAGCGAAGGATTTCCAGTATCAGCGCATCCTCAAACAGCCCTGGGAACCCTCCGCCGGAAGTTTCTTTAAGAACGTCAACGATAAAGCCCTTGCGGAAAGCCTTCCTACACTCCCCGCCCCCATGAAGTCGGCGGGCGTAGTTCCTACCGCGCACCTCTCGGAGGCGTGTGGTCTCAAAGGGTTTCAGGTTGGCGGCGCGGCTATCTCTCCGCGTCATGCGAACTTCATCGTCAATCGCGGGGGAGCCAGCGCGGCGGATATTCGCGCCGTCGCGGAAGAGATGAAGAGGCGCGTTTTCGAGCGGTTTGGCGTTCGGATTGAGGAAGAGGCGCTGTATGTGGGGGAGTGGGAGTAGACATATTCGCCCTCTCTATCAGCCCTCTCACGCAAAAACAGGTATTTTTGTCAGAGTTCTCTTGTTCAATTCTATCGATAATAGTACAGAAGGCTTTCCCTCTTAGGGGGCTTTCTCTTATCAGGTCTGTGTTGTATTGCAAGAGAGGTGAGAATAGCGTAATGTGGACGATTACATTTATAGGAATAGACGAACTACAGCCGGATATGCTTGTCGCCAAAGAGATACGTGATAGTAAGAACTGGTTGCTACTTCGCACAGGTATTCGCCTAACGCCTTCGCACATCGAGAATCTGCATAAAAAGGGGATAGAGGGGGCGTATATCGGGCAAGAGCATAAGCGGGTTCTGTTCAAGGAGGATGAACCTACGCTCCAGTGCCGAGTCCACATCCAAAAAGCCATAAACGACTATCAAAAGCAGTGCGATGGGCAACGCCTCTCTTACGCGCCTATGCTTTTTGATACTCTTTCCGACATCCTGCTAGACCAGATACTGCCTAATTCGGGGGCGGTGATGGCGGCATTGGAGATGCTAGAGTGGCATAAAACCCTGTTCCAACACTCTGTTAATAGCGCTCTACTGGCGACTCTAGCGGCTCAAAACCAAGGACTGGTTTTAGCGGACTGCCAGAAGCTCGCGCTCGGTATGTTCTTCCATGATTACGGCAACCTACATCTACCGCGCGATATTTTCGAGAAGACGACGAGTTTAACGCCAGAGGAGATTGAGGTGGTTCGCAACCACCCGCGTTTGGGATACGAAGCGCTCACAATGCTGGGAGCTCTTGATGAAGAGAGCGCCCAGATTGTTCTCTCGCACCACGAACGGCTCGACGGAAGCGGGTATCCTTATGGGGTGAGCGGAGAGGATGTTAATCCGCTTGTTCGTATCGCCGCCGTTGTGGAGGTGTACGACTCTATGGTATCGCCGCGCCTCTATGGTCGCCCGATACAGCCTGAGCAAGCCATGAAAACCCTTCTGCACAAGGCGGGAACGCTCTACGATAGAGCCGCGGTATTCAGTCTCGCGCAGTCTGTGCCAATCTATGCAGTGGGAAATGCGGTCTGCCTTAACACCGGGGAGTGCGGATTGGTGTCAGGAGTGGAGATAGGAAGCGCGATGCGTCCGCGAGTTCGTGTGTACTACTCGGCGGAGGGGAGGCGTATCTCTCCTTATGAGGTCAACCTTGGCGATGTTACGAATAAGTGGGTGGTTAAGTCCGCGAACGCCATAGACGAGGTAAAACCTTCCGTAACGGAGAACTCTGCGGTAGCGCTTCAGCGCCTCGCACTTTAGCGTGCTTCTAGGGGAAGCGGTTTTAGAGGTATTAAAGAGGAGAAACTGAGAGCACTGGGACTCGAACCCAGGACACCCGCCTTAAAAGGGCGGTGCTCTACCGACTGAGCTATACTCTCATGGAGACGGTTTGTAGTATACCCCAACCTCCGCCCGCTGTCAACGTAATTATGTCGGCTTTAGAGCGAATAAGAGAACAAAGAGGGAAGCGCACTCAGTGCGCTTCCCTCTTTTACTGCCCAGAAGAGGACTTGAACCTCCAAGCCCTTGCGAGCACTAGAACCTGAATCTAGCGTGTTTGCCATTTCACCACCTGGGCTTAACTCCCGTCGCGAACCTACCTTGCCGAATCGCCCCGCATAAGGTACAATGAGGGTGTTCTTGGGCTCGCCTCGTTTTCACGAGTTAAGGAATTATACCTTATGGCGTTCGCTCTGTCAAATGAGAATTTAGGGAGAGCGAAAACGAAACACCCTCGTATGCGAAGGGGCTACCAAATTTGATACTGACCGTCACCCCTAACGCTAACTTAGACAAGACCTACCGCATAGAAGACTTTACGCTCAATAGAGTGCATCGCCCAACACAGGCATATACTGTCGCTGGCGGAAAAGGTATCAACGTAGCGCGAGTCTATCAGACTCTTGGCGGAACAGCGATTGCGACAGGGTTTCTCGGCGGCGCGAACGGGCGTATCATGGCGAAAGCCCTGCAAGCGGAGCGTATCGCAAATGAGTGCGTCAGGGTGCGAGGCGAATCGCGTCTCTGCATCGCGATAGTAGACCCTGTACACGGCACACAGACCGAGGTTAATGAGCGAGGTCCTGAAATATCGCGACGGAACCTTCGCGCCTTAGAGCGCAAAATCGAAACTTTGCTGTCCCAATACGCCTTCAAATGTGTCATACTAAGCGGGAGCCTTCCGCCGGGCGTTCCTGCGGGCTATTACGCGGAGTTGATAGAGCGAATCAAGCCAACGGGAGTTCCGATAGCGCTGGACGCTAGCGGCGAAGCGTTGCGTATTGGAGTTCAGGCGCGTCCTTGGCTGGTGAAGCCGAACTGGGTGGAGTTGGAAGCCATACTCGGCAGACCTATCCGCGACGATGCGGATATGCTTGAGGCGGGGCGCGAGTTATGCGCTTCCGGTATCGAACGGGTTATCATGACGCGGGGGGAAGAGGGCGCGTATCTCGTTACGCCGTCCGCGTGTTGGGAGGCGATACCGCCCAAAATTGAGTTTGCAAGCGCCGTCGCATCGGGAGATTCGTTTCTCGCCGCGTTTTTGTGGCGTTACTTTCACGAGACCCCGCAGAGAGATTTAGCCCAGTCGCTCCGCCTCGCTACGGGCGCGGGCGCGGCGAACGCCGCGGTCATCGGCGCGGGTTTCTGTACGCGAGAGTCTATCTTCGCGCTGGCGGAACAGTCCGCCCTGCGAAAACTATAATGCGTGTCCTATTGTTGAAGAGGTGTCCGGTTTGATGATGGCTTTTTTAGGTCCCATTCAGATGGTTGCGCTTATGGCGATACTCCTTCTCGTCTTTGGTCCAGATAAACTGCCAGAGATGGGGAAGCAGTTCGGCAAGGCTTTGCGCGAACTGATGAAGGCGAAGCAGGAGTTTATGAACTCCATCAACTTCGACGACGAACCTAACAAGCCCTATAAGCCGCCCTCCTACGACGAATCTTACTATAATAACTACAACCCGTCTAGTTATAGTAGCGATAGCGACTCCGATTTCACATCCGAGCCGCCCGTTCCTGCAACCGTCGAACCTCCCCGCACCGATTTCGCGGCGGCGGCGTTTGCCGATACCGATGAGTTTGGAAGCGCTCCTGCGCCCTCCATCTCCGCCGCGCCAAAGAGCGTAGCGACCCCGACTGAAAGTGAAACAAAAACCTTTTCCACGCCGAGCGGAACCGTAGCGCGAAAGAAGTAGCGTCCTTCGCTGTCGCGTGCTAGGAGTCAGGATACCATGTTATATTTAGCCAATTTTGCAAACCCGTTGCCGTGGGTTGTGCTTATTGTAATTCTCGTGCTTTTTGGAGGCGCGAAAATCCCCGAAATGATGCGCGGATTAGGGCAGGGCGTTCGTGAACTCAAAAAAGGCATAAACGAGTCCAGCGACGACGACGAACTGCAAAAAGAAAAAGAGAACAAAGAGCGCGAACGACTTAAAGCGGAACTCCGCGCAGAGATTGACCGCGAAAAGAACGACAAAAACGACAAGAACGTCAAATAGGAACTGGATACCGATGAAATTTCTCTACTACTTTATCGCTTTTCTGCAAGTTATCTCCGCGATACTTCTTATCACCGTTGTGATGATGCAAGAGAGCAAAAACGAGGGGCTTACCGGTCAAATCGGAACCACCGTCACCTCTTCCTTCAAGGGTAAAGCCGGAAAAGAGGAGCGCCTCATTCAGGCGACGCGAAACCTCGCCATCATCTTCTTCGTACTCTCCACGATAGTCGCAGTAACGACGGGGCGCTGGAACTAAGAGACCTCTCCTGCGACCTCCCTGTTTCTGTTGCAGGAGGAGACCTCTCACTTGGCTTTTCGTGACAATACCCGCCGAACCGAAGCGATACTCTCTTTTAGTAGTATCGCTCTTTTCCTCTTTCTCGCCCTGCTCGTCTACGGCGCGAAGCGCACATCCGCCCCTAAAGAGGCTATCGCCATCAATATGGCGGGGGCGGAGGCGTTCGCCAAAACGCTCCACGTCGATAAGGCGCTAGGCGAGCGTATCGTGCAGTGGCGCGTAGCGCATGGCGGCTTCGCGCACTCCGAACAACTCCTTGAGATAGCCCTCTTCCCTAAAGACCAGACGCAAAACCTCGTCGACGCATGGGCGCATACCAATAAAGACCTCTACACCGCCACCGCCGATACCCTCCGCCGTGAACTGAACCTTGACAACACCTCCGCGCAACGCCTTGCCGACTACCTCGTTCAGCGCGCCGCAAATGTTGAGCGAGAGGCAAGCGCCGAAACCTCTCCTAAAGACCTAAAGCATATCTTCACCCGCGCCACGCTCCTTGATACGACGAAAACACGCCCCTACCTTGAAAACTGTATCGCGCAGGACAGCAAGACTATCTTCACGCATTTCTGGGTAAGCGCTCTCCTGTTAGCGCTCCTGCTCTTTCTCCTGCCACCCCTCCTGCGCTCCAAACTGAGCGGAGACGGCTACATCGTTCCTCTCACCCTCCTTCTCTCCGGTATGGGGATTATTCTGCTCTATAGTCTGAAAGACCCCTTGCGCGA
This sequence comes from uncultured Chthonomonas sp., assembly GCA_903821495.1. Lineage (GTDB taxonomy): Bacteria > Armatimonadota > Chthonomonadetes > Chthonomonadales > Chthonomonadaceae > CAIJLM01. The sequence continues at coordinate 16,240 of CAIJLM010000359.1, forward strand.
CGCGATGGCTTATGAAAACCATATCAAGGGAGTTCTGCTCGGTTGCGTGGTGATGCACTTTTCAGCGCGGCTTCGCCCGGAAGCCCGTCAACGCCTACGGCGCTATCAGTATGTATGGGCGCTCTCCGCAATTATTTTGACGATAGGGCTGTTTCTTTTCGGTTCAGGTCCTCAAGGCGTTCGCCTAAACCTCTTCCATTTTCAGCCCGTCGAACTCATCAAAATCCTGCTGGTTCTGTTTCTCGCCTCCTACCTAAGCGAACGTGGAAACCTTATCGCCGACTCCACCCCGCGCCAAAAGTCCGCCGCTAAAATCAAAATTCCCTTCCTGCAATCCCTTCCCGCAAAGCAGGACATAGCGCCTCTGTTGGTGGTGTACGGCTTTGCGCTGGCGCTTTTTGTAGTTGTGCGCGATATGGGACCCGGCATCGTCCTCTTTGGGATGTTTCTCTGCCTTATGTATCTGCTAACGGGACGGAGCGGTTTTGTGTCTCTGGGAATAGGCTTACTTCTGTTGGGCGGTTTTCTCGCCTATAAAGCCCATTTCGGCGTACTTCCTACGCGTGTGGATATGTGGCTACACCCTTTTGTAAACTCCCACTCTAACGGTATGCAACTCGCGCAAGGCTACTGGGGAATGGCGACGGGCGGATTCGAGGGGAGCGGCTTGGGGCTAGGAATCCCGAACTCAATTCCGCGTGGCGGCTCCGACTTCGCGTTTGCAAGTTGGGCGGAAGAGGTAGGACTGATAGGGGCGTGGTTCACGATAGCGCTCTACGCCGTCATCATTTGGAGGGGGGTACGCATTTCGCTAGAGGCGCGTAGCGATTTTGACCGTAACCTCGGCTTCGGACTCACTCTCCTCTTAGGTATCCAAACCCTGCTGATACTGGGCGGCGTTACGGGGTTACTCCCGCTCTCTGGCATCTCCCTACCGTTCCTTTCGTATGGGAACAGCGCTCTAGTAGCCCACTTTTTTGCCATTGGGGTTTTGCGCGGTATTGCAGCGGGGTCGCGAGGCGGCTTGGCGAGCGAGGTGCATCCTATCATTCCAACCACTACGCGCCGCTTTACCTTCGCATACATCGCTGTTCTACTGATTGGGGTGGGGGGGTGGCGCCTTGGAACCCTACAGTATCTCTACGCGAACGACTACGCCACTCGCAGTATCAAAACGCCCGACGCGGACGGCGCGACGCGGGCGCATATCAACCCGCGCCTGTTGGCAGTGGAGCGGCAAATAGAGCGGGGAACCATCCATGACCGCAACAATAGAATACTCGCGACATCGCGCCCCAATGAAATAAGAGAGGTTGCGCCCAATACAGAGGTGGCAAGTCATCTTATTGCGTCGCGGGGGCGCTACTACCCTTATGGCTCCGCTTGCGTCCATATACTCGGCTATCTGGACAGCGGCATTGGAGGACCCACAGGGCTAGAAAAGACCTACGACTCGGAACTCAAAGGCTTCACAAAGTATACCGATTTACTGAACGACTATCGCCGCCAGAATCTGCCGGGCTATCGTCCCCGTTATGGCAAAGACATTGTGTTGACGCTAGACGCGGAGTATCAGAAGATGGCGCAAGCGACCCTCTACCGTATAGCGACACAGCAGAGAGATAAAATCTCCGGCAAGAAGAAAGACCGCGCCGCCCTTGTGCTTATCGAGCCGACGAGCGGAGACACTATCGTCTCCGTGACGCTCCCCTCCTACGACCCGAACGGGCTGACCTCCGAGCAGATGCAGTCCTATGCGAACGGCGAGGACGAACACGAATCGGCGCGGCTTATCAATCGCGCCATGACGGGCTTGTATCCGCCCGGCTCCACCTTCAAAGTGGCGACGACTGCGGCGGCGCTAGACTCCAAGCCCGACCTCGTGAACTTCAAGACGGCGTGTAACAGGGTAGAGGAGAAAATTCTGTGGCGGGAGCGTGGCAAGCGCTATGTGCGTCGCAACATCCACGACGATAAGGGCGACCCAAGTTATGGAACGATAGCCCTGCCTACCGCGTTCCGCGTCTCCTCCAACATCTATTTCGCGAACCTCGCTACGCAGGTTGGCGCGGAGGCGTTCCGCTCTACCCTCATAGACAAAATGCGCTTTCGCAACGTTCCCGACACAAACGCCTTCGACGCAGACCTCCCGGATATTGGGTACGGTCAGGGGCGACTGCTGGTCACGCCTACCGAGATGGCGCGACTCGCCGGAGCCGTCGCCAATCGCGGGCAGATGATGGAACCGCGGCTTCTACTTCGTATCGTAGACCCCAAGTTGGAGCCTAGCCCCAATGAAATCCCGACCAGCCCTCTCGGCTCTGCGATGTCCGTTGAGACCGCCGAAAAACTCCAAGACCTGATGCGCTCAGTGACTTTGAGCGGGACGGCGCGGGGCGTGTTCAGTGCGCTTCCTTACGAGGTGGCGGGCAAAACTGGCACGGCGCAGAACACGCGCGCCGATAGAGAGCCACACTCGTGGTTTATTGGGTTTGCGCCCTATGTCGCAAATCACGTCCTTCCAGCGCGGTATGCGTTCGCTTGCGTGGTAGAGAACGGCGGGTACGGGAAGCGCGTGGCGGCGGTGGTGTGCAAAGAGGTGTTGGGCAAGGTGTTGAAGTAGCGGTAACACCTCACGCTATGGAATGCGACCTAATCCCCCTAGCCCCCTTCCCGAAACGGGAAGGGGGAACAACTGCCGCTAACGAAGATAACGGAGGCGGTGGAACGCTAGGCTTTTGCCCTAAACCGAGTGGCTCTATCCAACTATAACCACTTTGCGCTCTAGTCACCCCTTCCCGCGCCGGGAAGGGGACGGGGGGTAGGTTCCCCCGAAGGGGGCTGAGTAGCTACCCCTACCGCCTCTAAACGCCCCTTTTCTCAGGAATTTTTCGCAAAAAAGTAGATTTTTGTTTTCCTGTTTCGATTCTTAGCCCCGTAACGTGTAAAATATAGACTATCTCCCCTCGTGAACGCAGAGGTTGGATGGTTTAGCGCGGATATTTTTTGGTAGGGTCTGAAACCCTTTTCCAAGTTCGCACGTAGTTTCTAGGAATGCGTTCGATAAGAGGGGGAGATGAGGACGGTAACTCTGGTGGAACAATCGGATGCCGAATTGGTGAGGCACACCCTTTGCGGCGACAAATCGGCTTACAACACCCTCGTGCTAAGGTATCAGCGTCAGGTCTACAACCTCGCCTACCGAATGCTCGGCAACGCCGAGGATTCGGGAGATTTGGTTCAGGATACCTTCATACGCGCTTATGGCGCGTTAGCCTCGTTTCGCCAAGACGCTAGTTTCCTTACATGGCTCTATAAAATAGCCTCTAATCTCTGTATAGACCAACTGCGCTCGCGCAAAACGAGAAGCGCATTGAGTTTAGATAGCGAACGCGAAGAGGGGCGCGAACCCGCAAATGAGAACCGGTGTAATGCGCCGGAAGATATGGCGGTGCGTGGCGCGGTTCAAGAGGTCGTTCACCACGCGATTCAGAATCTACCAGAACGGTATCGGCAAGTAGTTGTTATGCGTCACCTGCAAGATATGAGTGTTGAAGAGATAGCGACGGCGTTAGACCTACCGACAGGCACGGTAAAAACCCATTTATTCCGAGCGAGAGAGATGCTACGAGGCCGCCTCCGCCCGGCGCTGGAAATGGAAGCGGATGGAAAATAGATTCGAAAAACAAGAAGAGGAGAAGCAGGATTGGGGCGCTTACGTCAAGCCGCCGCAAACCTCTCGTCCCTCCCAAGAATCGGAAGCCTCTGCCCAGAGTTCGGGTGAACAACTACAGAGGTTCGAACCGCGCTCAGAGACCTCCTCGGCTCTCTGCGATATTGTGCGAGAACACCTGCACGCCCTCGTAGAGAACGATGGCGCGATTCGCCCTGAGCAGGCGGCGGCGATGTTCGCTCACCTCACAATTTGTAGAGACTGCGCCCGCGAGTTTGACGAACTAAACCGTATTGTATCGGTTCTCAACTCCATGCCGCTCTCGCCTCTCCCCCACGACTATTCGGGGCTGATAATGTTACGCATTGAGCGTGAAATGGGAGGGCTGTATCCGTTAATGGATATCCCCCCTAATCTGGCGACTTCCTCATGGACTGGGGAAGCCGCGCAACAGACCTCCCAAAGCGCCACCCAACTAAATAACCGCTCTCTCGCGGGGATACTCAGCCAGACGGCGCTTCCGTTATGGAGCCGAGTCGTTATGCTAGGAGCCTTCTTCGCGACCCTTCTCCTCTTTCTTACAAGCGCGTGGGGACGCGCAACGCTAGACGCAACGCTATCGACCGTGCAGGATTGGCTCCATCAAATCGCTCAGGCGACAGCGGAGATTCCTCTGCTCGGCGCGATAACGGCGGAGGCGTTTAATGCTCTCTCGCAGTCTGTACACCTGCTAGAAGAGACCTACCTGCACATCGGCGCAAACGCAATGCGCGGAGTCTTTCTGGATACCGCCATCGCTATGGGGGTCTATTTTATCTATCAAGGGCGACAGAAGGCGAAGCGCGCCGGGTGATAGGAGCCAATCTGCTATTATGATAAAAACACACCTACTCCTTCTCATCGCTCTCTCCGCTCTTTGCGGGGGGGCGTTGGCGCAGAAACAGCCTAGCGCCGCAGTGTCACCCTCCGCCAAGCCTCAAGAGATAGACGAACCCGTAGGAAAGACAAAACTCAAAAAGGCGCAAGCCCAGAAAACGGAGGCTCCTGCGCCGACGAAGAGCGCGTCCGCAGAAGAGGGGATTATCGTTAAAGAGGGCGAAGCCGTAGAGGGCTTTACGGTGACGGATGGCAAAGCGGTCATTCGGGGGCGCGTTAAGGGCGATATTCACGCTACAAATAGCAAAGTGACTATTGAGAAAAAGGGGAGCGTCGAGGGTTCGCTGATACTCGAAAATAGCGCTGTGGAGAGCCACGCCGAGTCCGCCGTCAAGGTGAAAAGCGCGGACGCGCCGTCCCCCGCAGTCACCGCCGACATCGCCCGCATAGAGTACTCAAAAGAGGCGGCAGTTGAGAGAGAGAATCGCCCGAACTGGTTCGCGCAACAGTCTTCGATATGGCTCTTGGCGCTTCTCTGCGGCGGGATATTCGCATTCACCGTCCCCGTAGCCACGCGCAAAGTGACCGAAGAGGCGACAGCGGAGCCTGTGCGTTGCCTCATTATCGGCGGGATAACCGCGCTCGCTCTGAGCATGGTGGCTGTGCTGAACGCCAACCTCATGCACTTCTCAATTCGTATTCTCAGCCTTGCATGGTCGCCCTTCGGCTTCGGCGTTTCCGTGCTACTACTCGCCTCAATAGCCTTTGGCTGGGTCTGCGGACTAAACCACTTGGGAGGCTACGTTGCGAACAGAATAGGACGCTCGGAAGAGGGGACTCTCTTAGGGCGTATCCTTCTAGGCGCAAGCGCGCTCTTCTTAGCAAGCCTCGTTTTGGGCGGAGTTCTCTCTCCATTAGCGGTGTTCACGCTTCTTGTGCAGGGGCTTCTCGCCGTTCTTGGAATGGGGGCGGCGATTATCACCGGCTTTGGACGCGATTCTAACTGGCTAGGCTCGTACCTCAGTCGCGGACACCGTTTCAACTCTCGTTCTTAGCCTCTTGAAGAGCGAAACCCCTCCCCCGTCGTTTTTATATTTAGGAGCCTCCAAAATGATTCAATGCCCCTGTCGGGGAAGCGCGTTCTTCGCCGCCCTTATCGCCTCTATTGTCGCGTTTAGCCTCCTCTCCTGCTCCTCCAAGCCTCATCTGAATATTCACGAGAAGACGACGAGCGAACTCTTTGAGAAGACCTTTATCGCGAAGGATATAGACACCCTTAACGTCGGAGAGACAAACGGCAATATACAGATTACGCTTGCGGCGAAGGACAAGGACGAGATTAGCATTATCGCCGAAAAGACGCTCGCGGGGGGAGATTCGGAGGAAAAACTTCGCGGTCTCCTGCCCAAATTTCATGTGACCGCCGCCCTGAAAGACAAATCCCTTGTCGTCGAAAGTAGTTGGGAGGGAGAGAAGCCCAAGGGCGTAAACAGTAGCGTCCACTATCGTATTACGGTTCCCGCCCGACTAAAGGTAGACCTTAAAACGCTAAATGGCGACATTAAGGTGGAGGGCGTGATGGGGGGAGTCAAAGTCGTCTCTGAAAATGGAGAGGTTGAACTCAAGCGGACGCAGGGAGCGCATATTCTCTCCACCGCTTCAGGCGCGATACGCCTTACCGATGTGAGCAGTGTCGCGCCCCTCTCCCTCTCCACCAATAACGGGGAGATTAACGCGACAAATATCAAGGCGCTGGAAGTTACCGCTAAGACCGTCAACGGCGGCATAGATATTGAGACGAACGCGCCTACGCTCAATCTAACATCTGAAAACGGCGAAATCAGCGCGAAACTCTCGGCGAACACATCTATCAAAAACATGAAGGCTCATGCAACCAATGGCTCTATTAAGTTTACTCTGCCCAGTAGCGTGAACGCGAACCTGAGAGCCGCCGCTACGAACGGCTCCGTAAAGTTGGAAGAGAGGGGCAAAACGCAGGAAGCCGAGGCGTTACTAGAGAAGTCGCTTGGCTCTGGCGGAGGCGCTATCGACCTTAAAACCGAGAACGGAGAGGTGGCTATCCGCCTACAGTAGAATGCCACGAACCCAAAGATACCTCATACTAGCGGGACTGCTCATCGCGGGAGGCGGCGCGGCGTTACTCTCTCAACGCTCTATCGCTCGACTCACAGCCTACCATGCTATTGAGCATTCGAAACAAGCGTCGCCTCAGCAAAGCCTCACCGCCTTTCAGAAGACGGTTCTGCAAGATTTAGAGCGACAGACAAAAGAGGTCAAGGAGTATAACCCCGCCTATTTTCAAGGCGGCGACCCGCCCGCGAACGTCGGCGTATGTACGGATGTCGTTCTGCGTTCGTATCGGAAGGCGGGAGTAGACCTCTACAAGAGCGTGAGCGAAGATATTCGCAAACACCCCTCGCGCTACCCTATCTCCAAGCCAGACCGCGGTATTGACCATCGCCGTTGCAAAAACCTCGTTCCCTACTTTAAGGCGCACGCCATTAGCCTACCCATCGCAAAAGACAGAGCCGACTGGAAGCCGGGCGACATCGTCTTTTGGGACACTTATGGGAGTGGCGCTGTAGACCATGTAGGCGTTATCGCGAACGGCGTAACGGCGGCGGGAACGCCTACTGTCGTGCATCACTGGCCCAATCGCCCGGTAGAGGAGACAGATGGTCTCTATCGCTACCACGCTCTGTACCATTTCCGCTGGAAGTCCCCTACCCCCAAACAGCCCGTGAAACGTTAGAAATCTATGCCCGGAACCGGGAACTTGCCGCTCGTGCAGAGGTCGGTCACTTCGCCTCGAATTTGGCGCAGTGTCGTTTCGTCGAAGAGGTAGGCTTTTCCGTCCTTGCGGCACGCCCCTGCAACCCTGTCCATCCAGTCTGCGATAAGCGTCATCTCCGCTTCTTGAAACCCGCGAGACGTGACTGCCGGGGTTCCTATTCGGAGTCCGCTTGGCGAGAAGGGCTTGCGCGAGTCGTTGGGAACGGAGTTGAAATTGGTCTCTAGTCCCGCCTCATAGAGCGCTCTGGCGAAGGGCTTGCCGGGTATTTTGCGCGACTTCATCACATCTATCAGAATAAGGTGGTTATCGGTTCCGCCTGTCACCAGCGAGAAGCCTCTGTCCAGCAGAGCCTGAGCGAGCGCTTTTGCGTTCTTGACAATCTGTTCGGCGTACTGGCGGAACTCCTCCGTCGCCGCCTCCTTGAAGCAGACGGCGAGCGCCGCGATAGTGTTGTTGTGAGGTCCCCCTTGTAGCCCAGGGAAGACCGCTTTGTCGATGCGGTCTATCAGTCGTTCGTCGGGGTTCTCTTGCATGGCGCGGTCTTTGCAGAGAATAAAGCCTCCGCGCGGTCCGCGAATCGCTTTGTGACTGGTGGAGGTGACGACATCGGCGTAAGGCACGGGGTCGGGATGCAATTTTCCAATTATCAGCCCGTTGATGTGGGCTATATCGGCGACTAAGTACGCGCCTACTTCGTCCGCTATTTCGCGAAACTTGGCGAAGTCCCAGAAGCGGGGGTAGGCAGTTCCTCCCGCGAAGATGACTTTGGGGCGTTCCCGTAGTGCGATTTGCCTAAGTTCGTCGTAGTCGAGTTGTTGCGTCACTGGGTTCAACCCGGTCACGCCCTGCGCCTCGCTGTAGCCGTAGTAGACGGGGTGGTAGAGCAGTCCGCTAAAATTGACGTTCAAGCCGTGGGTCA
>CAIJLM010000360.1 GCA_903821495.1 uncultured Chthonomonas sp.
CGCGCAGACCTTCGAGGCGATGACCGACCTTCCCAAAGAGTTGCGCGGAAAACTCGCCGATTCCGCGACGGTGGGATACCCCACAGTCGCCCATAAAGACGTAGCGCCCGATGAGACCATAAAATATCTGTTCGATTTGCCGGGCGGTCAGAGTGTGGAGAGCGTCTACCTGCCCTATGCCGAGCGCGTCTCTGTCTGCCTCTCCTCGCAGGTGGGATGCGCGGCGGGTTGCACGTTCTGCGCGACGGCGAAGGGGGGCTTTGGGCGGAACCTCACAGCGGGCGAAATTGTGGGGCAACTTCTTTTTATGCAGGCGGAGAGTTCACGACGCATCTCACACGCCGTCTATATGGGTATGGGCGAACCGCTCTGGAACTACGAGAACGTAGTGAAGAGCCTGAGCCTACTCCATAACGAGGTGGGAATGTCGTTACGAAACCTTACGATTTCGACGGTGGGGGTCGTGCCGGGAATACTCGCCCTCGCGGAGGAAGACCTGCCAGTGACCCTCGCTCTTTCGATACACGCGCCCAACGACGACCTTCGCGCCCAACTGATTCCGACTGCGCGAAAGTGGAAGATGGAGGAGATACTATCGGCGTGCCAACACTACGCGGCGAAGACGGGGCGCAATCTCACCTTTGAATATCTTATGATTGGCGGAGTGAACGATAGCCCCGAACACGCGCAGGAGTTGGCGAAGGTGTTGAAGGCGAAGAAACTACCCGGAAACGTAAACCTGATACCCTTCAACTATGTGGAGACCAAAGAGGGGTTTCGCCGCCCTGAGCGGGAGAGCGTCGTGCAGTTTCGCGAGGTCTTGGAGAAGGCGGGACGAACCGCCACTCAGCGTATGACACGCGGTAACGCCATCTCGGCGGCGTGCGGGCAACTGCGCCGAACCGTAGAACTGGAACTCAAGCCTCGAACATTGGAACCCGCAGAAAGAGGCTAGCCTAAATGGAAGCGCATAACTGCCCTTGGTGCGGCAAAGAGTTGACCCGCGACACTGACCAGTGCGCTTTTTGCGGATGGACACGCGCCGGAACCCAGAAGAATCGCACCGTCAAAGTATACATAGGCTTCTTAATCTTCTCCTTTGTTATCGGAATAGGCTTTTTTATCTACGCTTTGAAGTACGTGATGGCTCCGACAAATCACCTTGCCGGTACGAACGCCGTTCACTTCGAGAAACCATGACTTCACTTCACAAGGCTATTTTAGTTGTGTTCGCCGCTACGTTTTTAGGTTGCGGCAGTAAGCCCAAGCCTGCGGAGAACAACATCTCCAAAAAGGCGCAGGCGAAAGCCAGTAGCCCCGCCCTGCCCGGCGCGGTAAAGGGGAAGGGCTGGAAAATCCGCTGGGCGACCCAAGACCCCAAAGACTCCACGAAGTCGATTCCTCTACTGATTGCGGATACGGATGAGGGAGAACTCTTCTATAAAGGGGAGGTTCCTAACCTGCGAATGCGTAATGTGAACGCGCAGATTTTTCAGGAAGGGGCGCATTCGGCGAACGTTAAGGCGGGACTTATGGAGGCGAATCGCAAAGAGAGTAAGTTGGTAGGAACCAGAGGCGTGACGATTGATATGCTCATAGCGCCGAATCTTATGCAGGTGACAGCGGACAGAGTGACATGGGATACTAAGGCTCACACTGCGCTGGCGGAAGGTTCCGCGCATCTGAACAAGGCGGCGACAAACAAGACCCCCGTCATCTCATCGCAAGCCCCAAAAATCTGGATGGACACGAAAACGGGCGAATTCCGCATTCTTGGAGGAACTGAATGACAGTAGCGCAAGGTTTGCGGTTTTGGATAACAGGATTCGCCTGTCTCTACCTTGTGGCGGGGAGCGCTCAAGGCAAGCCCCAAAAGGACGACAAACAGAAGACCAGTATGAACTATGGGGGGGTGATTGTAGAGTCTCCCGCCACTATCTCTGGAAAACTTAACCCGCCAGGGCTAAAGGTGACGGGTAAAAACACCCTTGTCACGATACCCTACACAAAGTCAAAGGCGATACTGAAAGTTCATGCCGACACTATCACCACAATAACCATTGAGAAGGACGAATTCGCTGAAACGACGCTTGATGGCAACGTCCGTTTTAATGTCTCGCAGACAGGGGCGGGGGGCGCTACGAGGAGCCTGATAGGGACGGCGCGAAAGGGAGTCCTCAGCCGACGCACTCAGAAAATAGTTCTTACAGGGGATGTGAGAGCGACGCTGACCGATGGCGAGAATCTCGCCGAACCCGCGAAGTTCACTGCGAGCCGTATTGAGGTGGATATGAGCGTGAACCCCTACCGCTACACGCTGATAGGGGAGGGCGGGGGGCATGAGTTTCGCCTTCGCCCGAAAGACAAGTCGGCGGGAACCAAAAACCCGCAACAAAATCGTCTGACACCGGGCGAAATTTATGTACACGATTATGACCGCGTGGAGCTACAGTCCAAGTCGGATATGCTGTTTTTGGGTTCCAATACTGTGTTTGAGTTTCGGGAGGCGAATGGAGACGGCTATCTACGAGCGCACTCTCCTCGCATTCAGGCGACTTTCAGCGCAGTGAATTCAGAACTATCTCGCTTTGAGGCGAGCGGAGGGGTGGAGGTTCATACAGAACGAAACTCGCAACTCCCGGACGGCAAGCGCGGCGCTGTTGAGACGATGGATGGGTACTCTACTTCGCTGATTCAGGATGTCAAGAAGCGAACGCTCGCCTTTGAGGGTGGCGTTCATATCACTGTTACTTCGCCCGAAAAACTCGTTGTTCCTGCGGAGTTGGTAGCGGAAAGGGTGATTTTGGACACTATTGAGAAGAGCCAACAGCGCTTCCAAATCTACGGAAACCCCAAAACATCAAAACTTACCCTCCATCCTAAGTCCGCCCCGGAACTCCCCGCCCCGCCTGAAAAGGGCGCCGTTGTGGTGAAAGCGCCGGATAGCCCCGCCTCGAATTTCCAGTGGGGCGTTTTGAGTTTTAAGCAGTTCGCGTATGGCTTGTGGGAGGTAGGCAGGGAGGCGGAGGCGCGTGGAAATCGCCTTGTGTTGCAGAGCGGCGACGCGGTTACAAAATCGGAGATGCGCTTTTTGGCGCAACACATTCACGCGAAGTTCGGGACGAATAGCCTTTTGACATCTGTGGTTGCAGAGGGGGATGTGGAGTACTCGATACAGCAGAAGCCTAAGCCGACCAAAGGGAGCGGAGACCGCCAACTGCAAGTTGTGAAAGGAACCTGCCCGCGCATTCTGTTCGCCAATAGCAAGCGTGGCGAAGACCAGGTAGCCGACATTACGGGGCCCTTCCGAATGGAGATTATAGCGCCCGAAAAACTGCTGGAACCGGGCATACTCGAAGGGAAAGAGGGCGATAGCATTCGCCTGCGCTTAGTGGAGGACTCGTATGAGTTCGATATACTTAGCCCGAAAGAGACGGCGACGATACGCCTCCTTCCGCTAGAGTTAGTGGATACGAATAGCAAAGACGCGCCAAACAAGAAAAAGGAGTAACTACTCACGCTTCCCCCTTCGGCGTATTTTCTGAAAACGTCTGTTTCCCCATTCGGGAAAATGGCTGTTTTTAAGAAACTATTGGGATTAGGGACAAAAGTTTCTTGTTTTATGCCACTTTCCCGTTCGGGAAAATGGCGGTTTTCAGGAAACTTTCCGCAAAAATGGAGCGTGAGTAGTTACAAACAAGAGAAGTAGCCGTAGAAGCGAGGGGCATTTGAAAATCCAAACTGAAAAACTGGTGAAAGCCTACAAAGCGCGAACCGTCGTGAACGAGATAAGCATTGAGGTGAATCAGGGCGAAATCGTCGGGCTTTTGGGACCCAATGGCGCAGGCAAAACCACCACGTTCTACATGATTGTGGGCTTGGTGAAGCCAAAGTCC
>CAIJLM010000361.1 GCA_903821495.1 uncultured Chthonomonas sp.
CTCGGTTCGCCCTATTTTCTTTTTTCAGGACTTGCGTCCTGCGTTTTTGGGAAGTTGAAATAACTCAGGAGTCACACCGCCGATGGCAGTCGCACCCGCTACCCAAGCCCCCGCGCTATTTGGTCTGAATTCAGGGCGCATAAAGCGCATGAGCGATTTGATAATGGCGGTGCTACTTATCACCATTATCGCCATGCTTATCGTGCCGCTTCCCAGTTGGCTACTCGATACGCTTCTTATCGTCAATATCGCCGTCTCTATCACTATCCTCATGGTCTCGCTCTACAACAACGACCCCCTTGAGATGAGCGTATTCCCCTCTCTTTTGCTAGTAATGACCCTCTATCGCCTCTCTTTGAACGTCGCGGCGACAAAACTTATTTTGGGGCATGGACACGCGGGAGCCATTATCGAGGCGTTCGGGCAGTTCGTCGTCGGGGGGTCGTACATCGTTGGAATTATCGCCTTCCTCATCTTGATAGTCGTGCAGTTCGTCGTTATCACAAACGGAGCGGGGCGCGTCGCGGAGGTTGCAGCGCGTTTCACCTTAGATGCAATGCCCGGTAAGCAGATGGCGATAGACGCGGATTTGCACGCAGGGGCGCTGACGGAAGAGCAGGCGAAACACCGGCGCAGAGCGATAGCGCGTGAAGCCGACTTCTTTGGCTCGATGGACGGCGCAAGCAAATTTGTGCGCGGCGACGCGGTAGCCGCCATTCTCATCACTGTTATCAACATCATCGGAGGGTTCGCGCTAGGCATGGCGCGAGGCGAAGACATCACGCTCGCTCTTCAAAAATACACTCTCTTGACCATTGGCGAGGGGCTTGTTAGCCAGATTCCCGCACTGCTTATCTCCACCTCCACAGGCATTATCGTTACGCGGGGAGCCTCTGAAACTCCGCTTGGGCAGGAGTTCGCCGCGCAGATACTGATGAACCCGCGCCCCCTAAACATCGTAGCGGGAACGCTTCTTGTTATCGCTTTGCTTCCCGGTTTCCCCAAACTTCAGCTGATACTGATAGCGGCGGCGCTGGTGTTCGCGGCTCACAGGATGACAAAAAAAGAGAAGGAGGGAGAGATAGAGGCGCAACGCTCTGTTCAACTACAGGAGGCGATAGACTCCGCGCCTAAGAGCGACTCCACGCCGGAACAGGTGATGGGGCTTCTGAGCGTTGAGCGTATTGAGGTGGAACTGGGCAGTAATCTTGTGGCGATTGCAGACCCTGAGCAGGGCGGAGACCTCATGGAGAAGGTGGGCAACGTCCGTAAAGCGATAGCCCTCGAACTAGGCGTTATCTTGCCGACGGTTCGTATTCGGGACAACCTGCAACTGCGCGTGAACAACTACCAGATAAAAATTAAGGGGGCGGTTGTCGCCTCTCATAACCTGATGGTGAATAGCCTTCTCGCCCTCGATTCGGGGTTGGCGTTCCAGAGGTTAGACGGTGTGGAGACGATAGAACCCGCGCACGGGACTCCGGCGCTCTGGATTGACCGCGCTATGAAAGAGCGGGCGGAGGTAGCGGGCTACATCACTATAGACCCCTCCTCTGTGCTTGTAACGCACCTTACGGAGGTTATTCGCTCGCACTGTTCGGAGATGCTGACGCGGCAAGAGACGCAGAAACTTATTGAGAACGTGAAGCAGAGTAACGAGGCGGTGGTGAACGAACTGATTCCCGCGCAACTCTCGCTAGGCGAAGTGCAACGGATACTCCAAAACCTGCTTCACGAACGGGTGGGGATTCGCGACCTGAACACGATACTAGAGACGCTCGCCGACTTCGCCCCGCGCACTAAAGACCTCGACCAGCTCTCCGAGTTTGTTCGCGCCGCGCTATCGCGTCAACTGTGCAAGCAGTATCAGGACGACGACGGAACGCTTCGCGTCATTACGCTTGCGCCTTCGGTAGAGCAACAGCTACGCGAGGGCGTTCAGCCGACAGCCAACGGCAATATGCTCGCCATAGAGCCGCAGTTCGCGCAAGGGCTAATGCGCTCTCTAAACCAACAGGTGGAGAGCGCAGTGCAACAGGGTTACAACCCCGTTCTCCTCTGCTCAGGGCAGATTCGGCTTCCCCTCAAGCGGCTGATAGAGCGCTCTCAGCCCGCGCTTGCGATTATGGCGTATACGGAGATTGTGCCGAAGGTAGAGGTAGAGGCTGTTGGAAACGTAGAGGTTGAGTTGAGCCTTGTATAGGGAGGCGGCGGAGTAGCATCGCCATAAAACGCCCTATCCCTTTTGTCGTGACCGCTAATCCAGCGGAGACCGCGCCTTACGAGCGGCGAGAGCGAACCTGCCAAGCGTTTTCGCCTCCGCCGTACCCGCCAACCCCATGCCCGCCCCGCTCTGAGACCAGCCTAGAAGCGTTATAGGGGAGTGAGTTTGCGGCGCGAAAAACGACTGCCCCTCCGCTGCGTAGGAGGGAGCGTTTTCAAACTCTCCTTGACGCGGCGCGACATAGAGCGCCAGAAGCCCCGCCGAAGTACGATAGGTGAGCCGTCCCACTTTGAAGCGCCCGTGCGAGAGTACGGAAGCCCCCTCCAACCGTCCGCCCAGAAGCGAAAGATTGATAGGAGCCACCTCCGCCCCCGTTTTTTCGCGGAGCCAACTGGCGGCGCGGTCTGCGTCGGGCGTTTCCAGCTGAGGATGCGCTCCTTCCTTCGCTATTCGCTGATAGTCCGCGATAACAACGGACAGAGGGAAATCGGTTGGCGCGAAGTACCACGCCCACGCCCCGCCAAACAGGAGTAGAAAGAGACTGAGACCTACAATGGCAAAACGCGCCTGCGCGACGCGCCTACGCCCCTGCTCCCATCGATTCCAGCCCGCTACGGCTCCCTCCCACACAGCGGGAGAGGGCGACTCATTCGCCTGAGAGTGTTTGAAATCGCGAAGTTCGTTCCGCAAACTACGATACGAGTCCGCCTCTCGTTGGCACGCCAAGCACTCCGCAAGATGCGCCTCCACACGGGGGCGAACTGCGGCGGGTATCTCGTCATCTGCATAGAACGGCAGATATTCGCGAATGTCCTGACAAGAGGGCATAAGAGCGATTTCCTTTAAGCGCGTAGTGAGCGATAGAAGCCAACAAATCACAATAACATTAGATGCGTAATTGTCGTTAGGAGTTTACGGAGTATTCCACGCCCCCGCGACACCCGCGAACGCACCGTCCCGATGGGTATGCCTAGCGCCGTCGCGGCTTCCTGATAGTTCATCTCCTCAATATCTACAAGAATAACGGCGACACGGTACTCTTCGGGCAGAGCGTCTAGCGCCTCTTGGAGGCGCTCTGGCAACAGGTTGGTCAGCAGGGCGGCTTCCGGATTGTCTTGCGTATTTGTAGAGGGAAAGTCCCACTCCTCCGAATCGTCATCCCCTTTAGATACAGATACCAGAGAGGGGCGACGGCTCGCCCGCTCGCAGTCGTTCAAATAGAGATGAGTCAATATCGTAAACAGCCATGCGCGGAAATTGGTTCCCGGCGTGAAAAGATGAAACCGTTCGTAAGCCCGCACAAGCGTGTCCTGAGTCAAATCCTCCGCCCGCTCTTTCTGGCGGGTGAGGCGCAGAGCGGTCTGGTAGAGCGGTTTGACCAGCGGACGCGCCAGCTGCTCGAACTGTCGGCGTTTGTTTCCGCCGAATATCCACATGAGATGGAGACCCCTTTCCTCAAAACAGAGCGACGGGAAAATGCGTTCCTAGTTTTCATTATAGCATGAATGCGATATACTGGTAGTATAAGAGAGGAAGCTTAATAAGTTCAGGGTTGTGGGAATGAACCGCGAAATGGGGATGCGAAATGCGATTCTACCGCGAAAAACGCGAAAAAAATGCACCAAGCCCCAAACTTGGAACAACACGCCAAACTGCCCAATCTCAAACCACAAGAACTCCTCTCCTTTGCGAAGGAGAAGCTGGGTGAGGTTATGTAGATTCCCAGAACACTGAACTCTTACCCCGCTTGTCAGAGTTCAAGTTTTCAGGAATCAACCGTGAAACACATCAAACAAGCGCGAAAAGCGACACAAGCCGTAACAAGGGTGTGGATTATTTTTAAGCAAACGTGAGTTCGGGATAAGCGTCTCTCAAAAGCGCCCGTCAAACGGCTCTCTTTTGCGCCTTCACGGCAGTAAGGCTCCTCTCCTTTGCGAAGGAGAGGCTAGGTGAGGTTATGTGGAAGCCCGACTTCACATTAAGGCAAAC
>CAIJLM010000362.1 GCA_903821495.1 uncultured Chthonomonas sp.
ATGCACAACAACTATATGAGCTAACATTTGCTCTATGGACTTTATCTTTGGGTGGTGATGTTGATTGGAAAGCATTTTTATCAACTGGTTCCATCAATCTTCTTGTTGATCTCGGACAATGCTCGTTGCAATCGAGGAATGTCTTTCGAGGGTGGGACAGTTGGCGTTGCATTTTTCGCCCGTTCCACTTGTGCAGGTTCAATCAATTGAGTGCCGTAGACGCTGAGAAACTCCAGCATTTCTTGTTCGCCAACCGACCATTGACCGCAGTCACAACTCTTCCCGTAATTGATGGCCGTCTTGCAGACGTAGATTGTCTTCCCTGATTTTCGTTTGGCCGTGTCGGGCTTGCTCGTGTTGTGGTTGCCATACAAAGGACGACCGCATGAACCGCAAAAGAGGTGCATTATGGCGTGCCAGTAGGAGCCTGTCGCGCTCTCTATCCCCTGACTGATAGCGTGGCTACGTTCGAGGTCGTCCACATAGAGCCATAGCCCCGTCGCAAGTTCGGGGCGGTTCGCTAGCGCGGGATGTTTCAGCGTCTCTTCCACAAGCGCGGTCTGCTTGGGGCGGCTACCCAATAACTCCGCCATCGCGCTCTCAAGGGGTAGCGCCTCGAAAAGCGGGGCGCAGGCGTTTGCAATCTCTTCCGGTAGTTTCAATGGTTGCATCTCCTCTAATCTCTCATCCGATTTCAACTCTTTTTCTGCAACAACGCCCGCCATTCCTTCTTGCACCCCTACGAACTGCGCTCCTACATTGACAAGCGCCCCTCAGATTCGGTATGCTACCCTTTGAAGATACAACACATAACCTATTGCTATAGGGGAGGCGACTAAGACCGCCCCAGAGACAGTAGAAGCAGGAGAGAAGGATGCCTAAAGTTTTGGTTAGCGATCCCATCGCAGATGCAGGGATTGAGATTCTAAGAAAGATACCCAACACGCAAGTAGATGTCAAACTCGGCTTAAAGCCCGATGAACTCAAAGCCATTATTGGCGAGTACGACGCGCTTGCCGTCCGAAGCGAAACGAAGGTCACGGCGGATATTCTCGCGTCCGCCACAAAACTACAGATTATTGGTCGCGCCGGAGTCGGTGTAGACAACATAGATGTCAATGCGGCGACTCAGCGGGGCGTTGTTGTTGTGAACTCGCCGGAGGGCAACACGCTCGCCGCCGCCGAACTCGCCGTCGCGCTACTGCTCGCCATTGCACGCAAAATTCCGCAAGCGGATGCAAGCCTTCGCGCCGGAAAGTGGGAGCGTAAAAAGTTCGTTGGAACCGAAATCTACGGCAAGACCGTCGGCGTTATCGGGCTAGGTAAAATCGGACGAAATGTGGCGCAACGTATGAAGAGTTTTGAGACCACTATCGTTGCGTTCGACCCCTTCGCCACGGAAGAGGGAGCGCGGCGTATCGGCGCGGAACTCGTCACCCTCGATGCGCTTCTGGAGCGTAGCGACTTTATCACCGTTCACGTCCCCCTGAACAATGCGACTCGCGGCATGATTGGCGCGGCGCAGATTGCGCGTATGAAAGACGGCGTTCGTATTATCAACTGCGCTCGTGGCGGTATTGTGGACGAGTTAGCCCTTGCGGATGCGATAAAGAGCGGCAAGGTGGAGGGCGCGGCGTTTGACGTGTTCTCTAAAGAGCCTCCGGAAGCCGATAATCCCCTGCTTTCGCTCTCGCAGAACGTGATAACTCCCCACTTGGGAGCCTCCACCGAAGAGGCGCAGGTCAATGTCGCGATAGACATCGCGATTCAGATTTCCGATGTGCTACAGGGACGCTCGGCGCGAAGCGCGGTCAATCTACCCGCCCTCACCTCCGAAGAGTTGGCGCGTGTAAGCCCCTACCTCCTTCTCGCAAAGCAGATTGGCTCGCTGCACACTCAACTCGCGGCGGGCGTAGGAACGACAGTCTCGTCGCTAGAGGTAATCTTCAACGGAGATTTTGCGGGACTGCCCACTGAGAGTATCACTCGCGCCACCCTTCAAGGCGTTATGACCCCCATGCTACAAGACCCTGTGAACCTTGTAAATGCGCCCGTTCTTGCGGAGGCGCGTGGTATTCAGTACAAAGAGACCTTCGCGAAGAGTTCGCCAGAGCATACCTGTCTACTCTCAATTCGCGCTACTACCTCCGTCGGCGAGACCACCATCTGCGGAACGGTCTACGGCGAGGAGGCGCGTATCGTTCATATTGACGGTCATCACGTCGATATTATCCCCAGTGGCAATATGATTGTCACCCAGCATAGCGACAGACCGGGCATCATCGGCAAAGTTGGAACTCTGCTCGGCGACAACGGCGTGAATATCGCGGGTATGCACGTCGGGCGAGAGGCGGTAGGCACGCACGCTATCATGGTGATTATGATAGACCAGAGCCTCGCGCCGGAACTTCTCGCGCAAATTCGCGCACTGACGGGCATTGAAACGGCGCAGACGATTACCCTTTAGGGCTTGCTTTGCTGAACCTAACCCCGCCCCTGAACCCGTATCGGGGAGGGAGTTAGGTTCAAAACGTTTTCTGCGGTAGATTTCCCGCACGAGTTTACAGACACCTATGTTCAATAAAATTTTGATTGCAAACCGAGGCGAGATTGCGGTGCGTATCATTCGGGCGTGCCGCGAGATGAAGATAAAGACCGTCGCCGTCTACTCCACCGCCGACGCGGAGTCGCTTCCGGTGCAGATGGCGGACGAAGCGGTCTGCATAGGACCTCCCGCCCCGCGAGATAGCTACCTCAACGCGCCGAACATCATCAGCGCGGCGCACATTACGGGCGCGGACGCGATACATCCGGGTATAGGCTTTCTCTCCGAGCGCTCCAACTTCGCAGAGGCGGTGGAGGCGTGCGGCATCACGTTTATCGGACCCTCCGGCGCTTCGATGGATAGGATGGGCGATAAGTCTATTGCGAGGGAGACCATGCAACGCGCAGGCGTTCCCGTCGTTCCCGGCGGAACCTTCACCACCGCGCAAGAGGCGCTAGAACTCGCCAAAAAGATAGGCTTCCCCCTCCTCGTAAAAGCCTCTTTTGGGGGCGGCGGGCGTGGTATTCGCTCCGTGCAGAACGAAGAGGAGCTTCCCCGCGCTATCGAAATCGCGAGCAACGAGGCGGCTTCCGCGTTTGGTAGCGGGGATGTCTACCTCGAAAAGTTTATCGAGGAGCCGCGCCATATCGAGGTGCAGGTGATAGGCGACAAGCACGGTCACGCGGTACACCTCGGTGAGCGAGACTGCTCTATTCAGAGTCTGCGCCGCCAGAAAATCGTAGAAGAGGCTCCCGCCGCAAACCTCACCCCCGCTCTCCGAAACCGACTGGGCGACGCGGCTGTTCGCGCCGCGAAAGCGGTCGGCTACTCTGGCGCAGGCACGATTGAGTGCCTTGTGGACAAGCATGGAAACTTCTACTTCATGGAGATGAACAAGCGGCTTCAGGTGGAACACTGCATTACCGAAATGGTGACGGGCGTGGACATCGTGAAGACGCAGATACTCGTGGCGAGCGGCGAAAAACTTCCCTTCACACAAAAAGAGATTCGCCCGAACGGTCACTCTATCGAAGTGCGTATCAACGCGGAAGACCCTGAGCGCAACTTTGCGCCGAGCGCAGGGAAAATCGAGAAGGCGATACTTCCCGGCGGGTTGGGGGTGCGCGTGGATACGCATATCTACTCCGGCTACGAGGTTCCGCCCTACTACGACTCCCTCCTCGCAAAAGTCATCGTTTGGGGAAAAGACCGCGACGATGCGATATCCCGGGCGCAACGGTGCCTGATGGAGATGGAGGTTGTCGGGGTGAAGACGAACATCGCGTTCTGCCAAAAAATCCTGAGCAACGCCTACTTCCGACGCGGGGAGTACACCACCGACTTCCTGCAACGTCGCATTCTTTCGGAGATGAGCGCGACAGTCTCGGCGTAGGGTGACGTTACAAGGGAGGTTTATATGTCCCGTGACATGAGTATCGCCCTGCAAACAGAGATGTCGCCTCGTGCGGTGTTAGAGTGGATACTCGTTATAAGCGGTTTGTCCGCAGAGATTACAACAGACGAACGGGGTAAGGGCGTTGACTGTTATCTAGAGCCGAACAGTCTTTGGGCGCGTGACGACATTCACCCTGAAAACAAAATGTGGGTTGAGTACATACTAGAGACCTACGGTGTTGAGGCGAGTGTGTATCTCATTATTATGATGCACTGGGAAGATAAAGAACAGCAGGAGTTGAGGATATTGGATTGGGTGGTATGGTTTCTTCTTGTTTACAGCGGAGATATTGTGTGGTGCAATAATGATGTCACCCTTCTTGTACGACGTTCGGGGGAACTTATCATCGCAAGGAAGGCGCTAGCAGGGTTTTGGAGCGACGATAAGTTACGGCGCTTGCCGGAACCTTGCAAGGTGACAGACTACATACGACCCCTTGCATAAGGCAGGTTGAACCGAACAAAGCAAGCCCTATCGCTGGCGAGGCGTTAATATCTAGCGCATGACGCTCGAAACCACGCTCATTTCAGAGGTCGCCGCCCCCTCCAATCGCGCCCGCGCTTATCAGTTATCGGAAGTTTATCGGAACCTTGTCGGCGGTTTATCGGAAGCGAATTAGCGAGATAGTATAATACGTTCTGTGCGAAAGACACGGATAGCGCCTTTGCGCCAATTCCGGTAAGTATGCCACCGACCTCCTAGACAGGCGCTTTTGGCGCCTGAGCTACTGAAGGATTACGTGAATGCCTGATAGTCCCACCAACAGATTTCGAGACGCCGCATGGCTCCAAAATCGAATAGACCTCATCATCAAAAACCACTTTTCTGATGTCGCGCAGGGGTATCCTATTACGGTGTCATTTGGAATACGGGCGCAGTATCGCTTCGGAACCATCTCGGCGAAGGGCGGGAAGTGCTTTATTCGAATGAACTACCTCTTCACAGACCCGGAAGTTCCCGACTTCGTGATAGACGAGACGCTCGCGCACGAACTTGTACACTACGCTCATGGATTCGGTTCCGGGCTTCCACGCCTCTACGAACACCCCCATCAGGGCGGGGTGATAGATATTGAGTTTGCAAAACGCGGGCTACTAGGGGTTCATCATCAGGCGGAGGAGTGGCGCAAGCGGAACTGGGAAACCTTCTATAAATCGCGGCGCGGCGTTGTAGCAGAGACTCCCGATAGCCTCGACGACTCTGTTGTAAATAGGTGGGACGATTTTATGAACCACCCGAATCGCCGTACCGATGATGAGTTGCTGGCGCTGTTTCAAGATGTGCAGAGGCGATTAGGTTTCCCGGATACACTGGAGATACAAAAAGTGGAGTGGATACTCGCCACTACGCGCCAAAAAACTCTCTCCTACTACTATCCGCGCTCAAAGGCGGTGCGCCTGCACGGACTGTTGGCGGATAGGCGCGCGCCGGAAAGCGCGCTGATATTTGAACTCGCTTACTGGATTATTCGCCGAAATCATAGCGGGCAGTGGGAACGGATTCAGGCGGTAATGACTCAAAAGGGGCTGAAAAAGACTGCGGAGGAGGCTTTGGCATGGCGAGAAAAGTCATGGGATCGCTTCCGTAATCAGTATCATCCCCTAAACGAACTGTAACTACTCATATCAGGAGCTAACTATCTATGCCCTCTTCGCTTTCACCAGAGTTGGAAAGTCGCTTTATTGACCTTTTTGGCGAAGCTCCGCAATATCTGGTTCGCGCACCCGGACGGGTGAACCTTATTGGAGAGCATACCGATTATAACGACGGCTATGTTTTTCCGTGCGCCATTGAACGCTCTATCTGGATGGCGGCTTCGCCCCGCTCGGATGGTCAGGTTCGCGCCTACGCTCTAAACTTCCAGAAGTCCTCCACCTTCTCGCTCGAAACGATTGAGAAGGCGCAGAATCCTGATGAATCGTGGAGCGACTACCTGAGAGCGATTGCCGCGATACTTCAACGCGAAGGCTATCCGCTGATAGGGCTGAACATCGTGACGTATGGGACGGTTCCCATCGCTTCCGGTCTCTCGTCCTCCGCCTCCATGCTCGTCGCAGGCGCTCTTCTGTTCGCCTCCGCCGCAGGGGTTGAGATTGACCTCAAGCGTCTCGCCCTCCTCGCGCAACGCGCCGAAATTGAGTTCGTGGGCGTGAATGTGGGGATAATGGACCAGTTTATCTCCGCGCTAGGGCGACGCGACCACGCCCTCTTTATTGATACGCGCACTCTGGATTATGAGGCGGTTCCTCTGCCCTCCGAGGGAGTGCAAATTGTGATTGCAGACACGAATAAGAAGCGGGGGCTAGTGGATTCGGAGTACAACACGCGCCGTGCAGAGTGCGAACAGGCGGTTGCGATTCTCAAGAGTAACCTGCCTTCGATTACCGCCCTGCGCGACGTGACTATCGCAGAGTTTGAGCGGTACGCCGATACCCTTCCTGAAGTCGTTCGTAAACGCGCCAAACACGTCATCACAGAGAATACGCGGGTATTAGAGAGCGTAAACGCGCTGAAATCGGGCGATATAACGCGCTTTGGGGAGTTGATGAACGCCTCGCATGAGAGCCTGAAAGACGACTATGCGGTGAGTTGCGCGGAGTTGGACGCTCTGGCGGGGGCTTCGCGCTCCATTGAAGGGGTGTACGGCGCTCGTATGACAGGCGCGGGGTTCGGGGGATGTACAGTGAGCCTTGTCGCAGATTCTGCGGTGGAGGCTTTCAAGGCGCAGGTTCCCGCCCTCTATAGAGCGGCGACAGGACTCGATACCACTATCTATACTACGAAAGCGGAGCAGGGGGCGGAACGGCTTAGGTAGGTAAGAGTTCACTCTTTGGGATTAACCGCGAAAAGCGCGAAAAAATGCACACAAGCCCCAAACTTGGAACCAATCGCAGAGGTTTCTAATCTCAAATCCACTAAAACTCCTCTCCTTTGCGAAGAAGAGGTTGGGTGAGGTTATGTGAATATCTGCGACCCTGAACTCTTACCTAAAGGCTTGGGAGTTCTAGGGAAGTTTCCAGATGTATCCGCAGTGTAGGCAGATAAGGCTTTCGGGGTGTTTTTTGAGCAGGAGAGCGAAGCGTCTTTGACGTTTTTCGCCCTCCTGTTTCGCGGAGAAGGGCTGTACGATATTGCGAAAAAAGAGATAGAGCATGGAGGCGACCCAGCCGAACCAGAAGCCAATAGCGCGTGAATGGTCTTTTTCATCGTCTATCATGTAGCCTTCATTACGGCGAATCTTGTTGTAGGCGCGAAGATACTGCATTGTGCGCCGGCATTTTGGGCATTCACGCACCCCTTGTTCCGGGTTGTCTAGGTCGTACATAGAGCCTTCATCGTCAAAGATATGCTGATATAGAGAGCGTGTGACGAACAAAAAATGGTAGGGGGCGTTACGAAAGCCCCCTGTCGCCTTAAAGCCGCGCCCTTGAAGGCAGAACTCTTAGTTTAGTGGTTGCCAGCGAGGGCTTGCCGTACGTCTATCAAGCCACGCCCCATTTTGCCCTTGTAGGTTGGGTTGGCGGGGTCTACTTTCCTGCAAGTTTCTCGAATTTGGTCTTGAATCCAGTCGCTGGGCTTGTTGGGATACTTGCTGATGAGCAGAGCCGCCAACGCGCTGACGAACGGGGCGGAAAACGAAGTGCCTGAGCCAGCGGCGTAGGCTCCATCTGCATACGCGCTCTGGATATTCTCTCCGGGCGCGACAAGCGTTAGTTTTTTTGCGTAGTTCGAGAAGGCGGACTTCTTATTTTTATCGTCTATCGAACCAACGGATAGAACATCTTTATGGGAAGCGGGGTAGAGCAGATTCTCTCTCCCTTCGTTCCCTGCCGAAGCGATGAGAATCACGCCTTTATCGGCGGCATCTTCCAACACCTCGTTTAGTATCTCAGAGGCAGTTTCCGAACCAAAACTCATATTAATAACCTGCGCCCCTTGCGCCACGGCGTACTGAATCCCCTGAATAACATCTAGCGTGGAGCCTTTGCCATCTGCATTGAGAACACGCACAGGCAGTATTTTCACTTTAGGAGCCATAAGCGTTATTACGCCCGACACCATTGTGCCATGCCCTATAGCCTGTGATGTGGCGGTATCGGCGACATCTTTAGGAGGAAGCGATAGGTTCACGAAATTTGTTCCGGGAAGCGTTGCGCCTTTCAGAACTACATGAGTTGAGACTATGCCCGTATCCAATACGGCTACCATTACCCCTGAACCGTCGCTCTGAAGCGCATTACCAAGGTTTATTTGCGCCTTCGCGGGTTGGTTTTGGTACTTCTTCACGTTATTGCCACGGTCAAAAGGGAAGTGAAAAGGCTTGCCCGACATTTGCGGTAGACCTACAATATTGTCGAGGTCGGCGAAACGAACGCGGATGTCGCCACGCAACTCAATCACGAAATCGTTATCTGTTTTGCCTTTCGGAGTCGCAATGGCGAATAGCCCCTTTTTGCCTGTGCGCTTGTCTACTTTCGCGCCATGGTCATCGCAAACTCCCTTGACCTCTTTCTCAACTTCGTTCTCTATCTCTGTTTCAACACGCACCAACACACGCCCTTTTACACTCTCTTGCGCGGAAACCGCATGAGCGCCAAACGCCCCCAATAATAAAACGCTTAAACCCATCGCTCGTAACCATTTTGTCGCCATTTGAATAATCTCCTTCACTGTAACGGGCGCTCTGCGAATGCGAGAAAGCCCTGTTGGTTGAACCTATCTGAAAGGAATCTCTTCCTACTATTGTAACATAGTTCGCGCAAGTCATGCCTGATTTGTGAAGTTCTTCACACTTACGGCAGGGCGCGTCTGTATGCTACCCTTATAGAGAGTGTGCGATACAGGAAGAAAATACACGCTAACCAGTATTCTTTAGGGGTTTTGCGCGAAAATGGGGGAGGAGGCGCGAACCGAAAGAGCGAGCTAACTCCGTGCGCCCATAATCACAAAATTCGCCCAGTGGTAGGGGTGCGAGAAACTATCGCGAATACTCTGTTGTGTAGCGCGGAGAGCTTGTACACGCGGCTCTCCCGCCAACAAACGCTTATAAAAAGAGACCATTGTTTGAGCGGTGGACTGGTCGTCGGCAGACCAGAGGCTTACGCCCAATGAGCGCGCCCCCGCCATAAGGAAGCCGCGTACAAGCCCAAAAAGCTCGTCGCCGGGTTCCACGCAAGAGACTCCGGTGCGACACGCCGAAAGCGTCGCCAACTCGCACGAAAGGCGCATATCGTAGAGGTCATGCGCCATCAGCCAGCCATCTGAAAAGTGTAGCCCGGAGAAGAGCGGATTGTCGGCGCGAAAGAGCGCGTGCGTAGCGATATGAATCCAGCGGCTACTCTCCGCCTCCTGCATAAAGGCTTGAGTGGTCGCCTCCTCTCCTATAAGCGTTCGCGCATGAGGAAGAAGGCGTGACATCTCCTCAATTTCCAACTGAACCTGCTCAATTCCCTCCGACAGAACCCCCATAAGAAGTATCTGTTTCTGTTCGCATACTGGGGTTGCAGGTCGTTTCTGCGTCTCTAGCCATATCGCCGCGCTGGGCGCATAGAGTATCTCATACTTGTCTATCAGATGCTTCTCTCCATCGAAGTAGGCGTTGAATGGTAGCCCGTGTAACGCCCCTTGTGGAATAATGACGAGTTTTTGTGATGTAACCTCGGAGGCGAGCGGCTGAAAAATCGCTACGTAGAGGCTTTGCAAAATGGAGCGAGTAGACAGCTCGCCAGAGCGCGTCGCGCCCATTAGTTCGCACCTTTGCAGGTGATACCTCAAGCGTCGCGCCAGATACTCTATCTCGTCAAAGCGTGCAAAATCTCGTTTCACGGTAATGCTATCAGGGGTGATGATAAACGCGCAGAGGCTCCCGCGTATTGAAAAATACTCTACCAGAGTTTCATCGGGCGCGAGGGCGTTCTGCGTTTTTATCAGTATCTCGCTACGCCCAAGCCCCTTGAGCGGACTGGTAGCGTCGGCGTTCAGG
Organism: uncultured Chthonomonas sp.; assembly: GCA_903821495.1. Classification (GTDB taxonomy): domain Bacteria; phylum Armatimonadota; class Chthonomonadetes; order Chthonomonadales; family Chthonomonadaceae; genus CAIJLM01. Next base: position 9,985 of record CAIJLM010000362.1, read on the forward strand.
TCTCGCTCTCTTAGTTTGGAACGGTAGGCTTTTTCTATTGCGGAGACGCTCTCCAGTGTGGGGGAATCGGCGCTAACAAGAGGCGCGGCGCGGCTATCGTCCAGCGTATGCAGGCGAAAGTAGGCTCTACTCAGTTCAGCGCGAAGCCGCTCTATCTGCGCGTCGCCCGTGCGTTGTGCGGTTTTCGCCTCCCCGTGAGACTGTATTCGCTCCAAGAGTAGGCGCGACTTGGACTGCTCCACCCACTCCAACGCCTCGACAACATCCTGCTCTCCTCCCCGCTCTAGCAGGGTTTGGATGAGGTCTTCATAGACGGAGAGTTTACCGCGTAGATAGGCGGAGTGTATCTCTTCGGAGGGGAGGAGAGAACGCGCCTCTTCTAATATCTTAACTGCGGCGCGAAAATGCTTGATGGCGCGTTTAGGGGTTCGATTTCGAGCGAAGTGATTGCCGAGCGCATTTTCCGCCCGACTCGCCAACCACCTACGATGGTGCTTGAGGGCTACCCGCGCCACCGACTGCATGGCGCGAACCGCATCGTCGTCATGCTCTAACGCTATCTCATGAATAAGAAGCGTCGCTTCGCCCGCCCAGCCTTGCAGGTTATTTCGTTTCAGAGCGGCTTCCGCTCGAAGCGCTGTCGCAAGCGCCTCTTCGTTCTCGCCTATCGCTCGTAGGAACTGCGCTCTTGTAATGAGAAGACCTGCCAACTGAATCTGGTTCTTCTGTTGCGAGAAGCCTCGTTCCGCCCGCGCCAGAGCGTTGAAAGCCTCCTCCCGACGCTCTGTTGCGAAAAGCGTCTCAGCAAGCCCATGCTCCGCCCGCGCCAACTCATAGGAGAGCGACAAGCGGGTAAAGAGAGATATCGCCCTCTGATAACACTCAAGCGCTTCGGGGTAGAGGCAGAGGTCGCGATAGACATCCGCCATATCCGCCTCGCACTTCGCCGTCTCCACCTCCATATTCCGATGGATAAACTCCTGCTTCGCCTGCGTCATCAGGCGCAGGGCGGCGTTATGTTCGCCGGAGATGTAGCGAAGAAAACCCACGTTCGAGTCGAGCATCGCGATGTAGGGCGCGACCCCATGCGATAGAAACGCCTGACGCGCCTGTGCAAAGCGTTCAAGCGCCTCGTCTACATGGTTTTGAAGGCTGAGGATATTAGCGATGTTCGCCTGCACGCGCCCTAACGAGAGAGTATCGCCGATATCCTCGAATATAGGAAGAGCCTTTTCAAAACAGGAGTAGGCTTGTTGATACTCGTCGCGGCGATAGTAGATATTTCCCATATTCACCCATACTTTCGCGCTATCGATAGGAGAGGCGAGTTCGTCGAACTTTTCTTGAAGGAGGCGAGAGAGAAGTAAAGCCTCCTCTTCTTGCCCAATCATACAGAGCGAATCGATACAACCAATAAGAGTTTGATTTGCTAAGAGAGGATGTTGCGCGTTTTCAGAGGCGTAGCGCAGAGAGCGAATCGCCTCCTCATGCCGCCCCAAAAGGCGTAGCGCTCGCCCCTCCAACCTACCTGCAAGCGCCATAGAGCGTATATCTTGCGCCTGTTCCGAAAGGCGTTTCGCCTCCTGCGCTACCTGCGCCGATTCTTCGGGAAGGTCTTGCAGGAGGCGAGAGGCGCGGGCGAGAATTTCAGGTAGCGTCTCCACCGCCTAATCTCCTATCACTACGTCTTGCAGGTATATCTGACCGCTCATTGTCTGAACCTCAATATCATAAGTTCCTGCGAAGAGCGTGGAAAAATGAAACTCTCCTGAGTCGAGATGCGCCTCAATCCCCTCGCCCTTCTCTGGATAGGCGATAACTCGTAGAGGCGCGATGGCTTCTTCCGTCTCCTTCTGCATCACCTGTCCGATGAGATAGGATTTACTCTCCGACTGCGGCTCTTCCCAGATGTCCACTTTTACACTCTCCGCCTCATATAGCTTTTGAACCGCTTCGCCCCGCGCTCCGCGTGCAAACGTAAGAGGGCGGTTCACGCGACTATCAAAAATAAGGGAGGCGACCTGCCGCACAGCCTCAGAAATAGAACTCTTAGGGTGGAAGAGAGCGTAAGCCCGTTGCAGGGCGGGTTGAGGCGCGTGAGCCAATACTTCGGCGCGGAGCGTTGTGAGAAGGCGCGATATATCGTTCAGGTTGCTGTGACATAACGAACAACCTGAAGCGAGATGCTTGTCCACTTGTACGCTCTCCTCCCTCTTCAGTTTTCTATCGTGATAGTCTACAAGCAGTTCAAACGAAATATCGCAAGGATTATCCATCTCATCCCTCATTCCCAAAGATTTTTACACCCCCTCCGCTTCTACTTTGCTGAGAAGAAGCAGGAGGGGGTGGCGCGTAGAGCATAGCGGGTTAGTTGTCGAGTTGTATCGTTTTCGCTGTCAGAACGCCGTCTTTAACCGTTCCTTTTATCTCTACCTTAGCGTTCACAGGAAGGCTTGCAAAGAAGTCGGCAACGGACTCTTTACCATTGGCTCCTTTGAACTCTGTTGTATCGGTAGTAGCGATATTCAGTGTTCCGCCTGCGAAACTAAAGCCCTCAAACTTACTGACAGGGTTGAGTTGGAGCGTTTTGGCGTTCGCGTCGGGGCTGACTACTGTTCCAGAGACTTCCGCTTCACGTCCCTGCGAACTACCGCCTCCACCGTTGCCGCCATTTCCTCCGTTGTTACCGCCCTCTCCGCCGTTGGTTCCTGCGCTTCGGATTTTGACGGCTGTTGCGGTCAGGGTATTGCTGGCGCTGGCGTAAACGCCTTCCGCCTTCACAAAAGCGGATGTTCCTAGCCGAGCGAAGAAGTCCGTCGCTGTCAACTTCACTCCGCTATCCGAACGGAATATCGTAGAGGCGTTGGTGAGGATACTGACTTTGGTATTACTCGGTTGGAAGTTTTCCGCTTCGCTCACCGTAAGGCTGAAGGTTCCCGTCGCCTCACTCACATCTCCCGATAGCCCCTTCGCCTCCGAGGTCTGTTGTTCATTTTGCGCCGCATCCTCAATTTTAATCTCGGTGGCTTTTAGGGTATTGGTTGCGGGGTCGACTAGCCCTCGCACTTCAACTTTCTCTCCGTTGGCGAGCGCAGGATTTGACGCGCCGCTCTGGAAGAAGAGGGTTGTGGCGCTATCCGTCGCGACAATGACGGGGTTGCCATTCGGTAGGTTCAGCGTAAACTGTAGCGTGGAGGCGGAACCGGATAGCCCTGAGACAGTTCCCTTAATATCTTCGTTTTCGTGACGGGTTGGATTATCCACTCCGGCGGTATCGCCTTTTTTCACAACGGGCGTTACCTGATTGCCAGAGAGGTCGAACTTCGAGAGGTCAAAGTCAACTACCACTTTGGCGCTGTTACTATCCACGACTACTGGGGTCGGTAGATTCACTGTGACTTGAGGGTTGCCGCTTGCGTCTACAGGGATTAGGGGGCTTACGGCGACCACTTTGCCTACGGTGGAACCCGTAGCGAAGAGGGTCATTTTACTGCCAATAGTCACCTTCATTCCCGTATAGGTTCCCGCCGGAACGCTCTGGTTGGAGAGAAAGAGGAAGCGCGAACCTTGTGCGTCGTGCAGACTGCGAAGGTCTACCGTTTTTCCTTTGGGGTCGCTGAATAGCGTGACTTTCGCGCCTGTCGCAGAGGTCATCTCTATTTTATGCACATCCGCCCACACTTTATCATAACCCGCTCTTACATCGTCTGTCACGAATACGCCCACACTCCGAGTTCCGCCTCCGCCCGCCACTGTGGCGCTCCCTCCGCCACTCCCGCACCCTGTTATTCCAACCGCTACCGCGCCTATACACCCATAAAACCATCGTTTCATTTTGAACCTCCAGAACAGATAGGCTATTCATAGATTTTTGGGAAACAGCCTGTTGTTTGTAAGAGAGTCCTGTTCACTCTAAAAATACGTTACCAGCCCAAATTCTTTAGAATCCCTTGAAGAGATTTCAAACATCGCGCCCGCGAAGGTCCCACGCTTCCGAGCGGGCGTTTGAGTTTTTCCGAGACCTCCTGATAACTGAGAGGCGGGTCGTGGACGTAGAGCAGACGCAGAAGGCTTTTGCATTCGGCGGAGAGTTCTTCCAACCCCATCAAAACGAGGCGGCTATTTTCCAGTTCGAGGAGGCTCTCTTCAGGAGTTGCATTGGGGTCAGGGAGGAGGGAGAGCGGGCTACTCATCTCCTCATCTAAGGAGGCGAGTTCTGATTCGCGGAGCGGTTGGCGACGGCGTTGCGTTCTCAGAACTTCTCTGCGGGTTGTGGTGATGAGCCAAGCGCCCAAGCGTTCTATATCGCGCAGGTCTTGCAGATGCTTGAGGAGAAGGAGGCAGACCTCTTGAAACACGTCGGAAGCATCGCTCTCAGTTAAGCCCATGCGCCGCGCAACCGAAAAAATTAACGCCTCATAGCGCTCAATGAGGGCGTTCCACGCCTGCTTGCTTCCCTCATGGCAGGCGCACAGTATCTCCGCATCGGTGAGGATATCTGTTGACTTGCCCAGCGTTCGAGCTAACTGATTATGGTAAGACCCTTGGCGCATACAACAACCTAATGACATAGATTCGGCGTTCAAAATATAGACTGAAGCGCCTAATATACATTACCCGAAATCTGGCTCAATTGAACGCACTCTATCTCACGGGGAGTGTCTATAGTTAGGGGGTATATGTTTAGTTAGCATAAGTTCGTAAGAGTTCACTCTTTGGGATTAACCGCGAAAATGCGCAAAAAAAGCGCAATGCACCCCGCCCTAGAAGAACGCGCCAAACTTCCCAACCTCAAACCGCCATCCGTGCATTCACCCCTTCTCCCAGAATTGAGAGAAGGGGCAGGGGTTGAGGGCTAGGAGAGGTTGTGGGAGGTTAAGCGCCAAGTTCCCGTAACCCTGAACGCTTACATGGCTTCTAAGCGTTCGCGGTCATCTTGCCCTTGTCCGCCGCCTGCGCGTTGGCGCGAGATTTTTCCTTCTCCGCTGTCATCTCCTCCACCGTTTTCGTATGAAGTCGCGCCGCGCCCCGCGTCTCCACGAGGTTCACGCGAGTCCCGTTCGCCTCGTGTGCGGCTAGGCGGTCTTTCGCTTTCGGAATGTCGTCTTCGTACTGCGGAAGCCACTCCGCTTGCGCGGTCAGCATCTCGTCGGTCATCTGCCACACCTCTTCAGGGTCGCACACCGCGCCTACAAGCGGGTCGTGGAGCATCGCCTGCTTTAGTAGGGTGACGTTGCCATGTACCGCCGCCTCTACGCTCATCTCCTGAACGCGGACGCTTGCGGAGCACGTAGCGGCGCACGCGAGAGGCAGATCGCCCGTCACGGGGATATTGATTCCGTTGCGGTCTACGTAGCCGGGAACCTCGATAATACAGCCGTTGGGCAGGTTTGTGATGATGTTGTTGTTCACCACGTTGAAGTGTCCTCGGTAGGTTCTCCCCGTCTCCAAACCTTCAATGATATATGAGCCATGCTCTTCGCTTCGCTTTTCAGGCGTGAATTTAGGCGGCTCTTGCGTCATCCAGTTCGGGAAGTCCGTCTCGAACCAGTTGCGCCCCTCTGTACAGACGCGCAGATAGCCCCCCGTCTCGCCGTTTATCCAGCTAGAGAGGTCTATCCAGTTATTGATTTCGCCGACGCGCTTGCGATACCAGGGGAGGTATTCGCTCAGGTGTCCGTTCGATTCCGTGCTGTAGTATCCGAATCTATCTAGCGCGTCGATACGCACCTTTTCGGTGGTCGGGTACTGCGGATGAGCGCGGAACAGCTCCAGCAGGCGCGGAATCAAATCGATGCCACGCCAGACCGCTTTCGTACACCACGTCTGGTGATTGATACCCGCAAACACGAAGTCTATCTCCTTGCGATGTATCTTCACATCCTCCGCTATCAAGCCTTCGCGCTTCGCCCAATGCTCTACGCAGGAGGCTATCTGCCACTGCGCTCCCTGCACTCCATGACATAGCCCTATAGTGTTCACGCCGCCGTACTTGTTGCACGCCCACGTAAGCATCGCCATCGGGTTGGAGTAGTTCAGGAAGAGGGCGTTTGGCTTCGCCACTTCGCGAATATCTTTGCAGAAGCCCAGAAGCGCAGGTATACCCCGTTGCGCGTACATAATCCCGCCCGCGCAGATGGTGTCGCCCACGCACTGGTCTACGCCGTACTTGAGAGGGATGTCTATATCGCCAGCGAAAGCGTCTAGCCCGCCCTGCCGTATCATACAGATAACGTAGTCCGAATCGGCAATCGTGCGCCGCCTATCGGTGGAAGCCTCTATTTTGGCAGGGAGACCGTTCGCCTCGATGTCGCGGCGTGCGAGTTGCGTCACCATGTCGAGGTTGTGTTGGGAGAGGTCGGTGAAGGCGAAGGTTGTGTCGCCAAATTCGGGAACCGTGAGCAAGTCCGCCATAAGTCGGCGGGTGAAGCCAATCGAACCCGCGCCAATCATAGCGATTTTCAGAGCCATTGCGTCAACTCCTTAGTGAGATTTTGAGAAAGCGTTGTCAGGAAGTTTCGACAGGCGGAGGGGGATTACCTGCTTACAGGGTCGTATATGACATCATTTCAAGGTGAAGGGCTGGTCGTACCGCGCGAGAAATATCGTGTCGCCGTTCGCGAGCCACAACGCCTCGTCTGAGTTTCTCCAACCGAAATTCTCTATAAGGTGTTGCCAGTCATGACGCGAGTCCCACGCGTCCTCAAATTTAGAGAGGAGTCGCAACCCCTGCACTCCCTTGCCTGAAACATACAACATCAGGTCTGTGTGTTTCAAGCCAGCTCTCGTTTCCGGTTCTGGATTATGACACAGCCAGAGTATGCGTTCGCCGCTTTTTGAAAAATTGACCTTGTCTACGCTGAGGCGACGCGGGAAATTGATTCGCCGCCGTTCTAAAGGCGACACGTATCGGAAGGGACCTCCGCCAGTAAACGCCCACGAGGCTTTTCTGTTTGTGGTCTCCTTTTCTATACGAAACCTGCGTAACGTAGCATGGTCGGTAGGGTCGGAGTACGCATCCTCCTTTCGGTTTCCTTTGACTTCCAAAACGAAGAGTTCGTCTTTTACGCCCGCAACATCGAACGTGTCGTTTCTTAGCAATGGGTATTTGAGGTTGCGCTTCGCCAGATAGTGCGCTTTTCGAGCGCGAACGTCTATCAAGGCGACGAGGGGACGCTTGTAACGATGCACCGAATCGATGTCATCTTCCAGAAAACGCTCGCCGTCAGGAAACCAGTGAACGTTAATCCAGCGGTGTAGTATCCCGGTCTCAAATAACTGTCTATTCTGGAAGTTATCAACCAGAGCGAAACCCATCACAATGGTCAGCAGGTATTTTCCGTTCGGAGAGGGACTTACGGTATCGCACCACCGTCCCCAGATAACCCCCTTATACTTTTCGGGGTGTTCGCAGAACGGGTCTTTCTGCACGTTCCAGATATAGTACCGGCTATCTCTGGTATAGTCGTCTTTGCGTCTCGGAATCTTATCAGGAACCTCCCTAGCGAACAGAAGCCGATTCTCGTCCATCCACTGCTTTGGATACGCCTCCGATACGCTCACGCCGCCACGGGAAAAGCAGTCCCGGTTCAAGGCCACCACCGGAATCTTACGATTTCTCGAGAACCTATAATTATGCAAAGTCAGCGTGCCCGATTGTGCCTGCTTTGCCAGGGTATG
>CAIJLM010000363.1 GCA_903821495.1 uncultured Chthonomonas sp.
CGCGCCGCGCCATGACACGCTACGTCAAACGACAGGGTAAAATCTGGATTCGCATCTTCCCCGATAAACCGTTCACCAAAAAACCCGCTGAAACCCGCATGGGTTCCGGTAAAGGCTCTCCCGAAGGTTACGTGGCGGTGGTCAAGCCCGGACGCATCCTTTTTGAGATGGGCGGCGGCGTAACCGAAGAGAACGCGCGCGAAGCCATGCGCCTCGCCAGTCACAAACTCCCTATCGGCGTAAAATTCGTCACCCGCGCCGACACCGAGCCTGCGCGCTTGGTTGCGAAAGGGTTGCCCGATACTGAGGAAGTTGAAGAGGAGGCTACCGATGGCGAACCTTAAGCTACGCGAAGCGCGAGAGCAGCTCCGCAATATGAACAATGAAGAGCTTGTGAACGAAGTGGCTGCCCAACGCGCCAACCTCTATCATATGCGCCGTAAGTCGGCAATGCGCCAACTGGAGGACACGGCGGCTATCCACACTGCCCGCAAGCAGATTGCCCGCGCTCTCACCATTTTGCGCGAACGCGAACTGACTGCAAAAAAAGAGGGGAACTAACCGATGTCTGATATTGAGAACAACGTGCCGGAGGAAGAGACCGCTACTCCCCTACAGCGAACGCGCCGTAAAGTGCGAACAGGCAAAGTGACCAGTAGCAAGATGGAAAAAACGGTCATTGTAACGATTGAGCGACGTGTGCGCCACCCGCTCTATGGCAAGTTTATGACCCGTAGCAAGAAGTTCGCGGCGCACGACGAGAACAACGACTGCAAAGAGGGCGATACCGTAGAGATTATGGAGACCCGCCCCCTCTCCAAGAACAAGACGTGGCGTGTTGTTCGCATTGTCGAACGTGCCAAATAGTTTAGGCGCAACCAAAGAGGAAAGGAAATAGAAGATGATTCAACCCTATACCCGCCTCAAATGCGCCGACAACACAGGCGCACGAGAGATAATGTGTATCCGCGTATTGAAAGGCTCTAATACGCGATACGCTTATGTTGGGGACGTGATAGTGGGCGTTGTCAAGTCGGCGACCCCCAACCAACAGGTCAAAAAGAGCGACGTGGTGAAATGCGTCGTCGTTCGCACCCGCCATCCTATTCGTAGGAAAGATGGCTCGGTGCTGCGCTTCGATGACAACGCCGCCGTCGTGATAAACGCGAACTATGAACCGCGTGGCACGCGCATCTTCGGGCCCGTAGCCCGTGAACTGCGTGAGCGCGACTTCATGCGGATTGTTTCGCTCGCTCCGGAGGTGCTGTAGAGATGGCGTACAAGAAACCCGGTCTGCCCGATGAGCCGGTTAAACTTAAAGTGAAAAAGGGCGATACCGTTCAGGTTATCACTGGTAAAGATAAGGGACATACCGGCAAAGTATTGACCGCGATTCCCAAAGAGAACAAGGTCATTGTCGAAGGCTTGAACATGATGGTCAAGCACGAGAAAGACCGCCAGTCGCGCAAGCCCAACTCCACGGGCGCAAACACCGTCATTAAGGGCGGGCGCGTCGAAAAAGAGGCTCCCCTGAACGCCTCCAAAGTGATGCTTGTCTGCACCGCTTGTGGTCGCCCCACCCGCGTAGGCTACGCCTACAAAGAGGGAACGGAGAAACTCTCCCGCCGCAAATACCGCGTCTGCAAGCACGCAGATTGCGGCAAAGCGATAGACTAATCGCCCTACGCGGCGATAGATC
>CAIJLM010000364.1 GCA_903821495.1 uncultured Chthonomonas sp.
ACTCCCAAATTACTCCCAAAAATCGCGCCTCGCAAACTATTTTCAAAAATAGTTGCGAAAATAGGTGAAAAACCTGCTTCCAGACGCAAAAAAGCCCCCTCTGTCAGGCGTGAGGCGTTCTGCGATGAGTCGGGGAGTTATTCCATTTAGCGAGGTCTCCTTCAATCTTTTGAAGTAGCGATAGGAGAGAAGGGGCGCGGCATAGTCGCCACGCCCCTACAGTAACCACTTTCCAGAAGCCGCTACTTTACGGTCAAAGTAGCGTTTGCGTTATTCGCCCGATAGTAGCCATCCCCATCGAAGACGATTAGGATGGTATGCTTTCCTACTTCCAACGTAGCCGCGATTGGGTAGGAGAGCGTGACTACTCCGTTTGTATCCGTGTTCGCTGTTCCTACTACCACACCGTCTATTGAGAATGTGATAGCCCTGCCCGATAGGTATTTACCGTCTGTCGAACGCTTCAACGCTCCCGTCAGGTTTACCGTCCTGCCTCTTTTGCCAGAGAGAGAGGAGGCTTTCAGGAGGGTCGGAGTGACTTTGACCGTCAACGTGGAGCTACCGATGGAGGCATTGTCACTACTGTCTCCAGCATACTCCGCAGTGAGAGCGTGGTCTCCCGAAGCGAGAGGCTCGTCTATGAGGTAGAGGAAGGTCGCTACACCCGACGCATTCGTGATGCCCTGCCCTGCTACCACGCCATCCACCTTGAAAGTCACCGTCTGACCGCTTAGGGCGGCTTTATCCGTTTTGCGCTTGAGCGTCGCAGAGAGGGTCGCCTTCTGCCCTAAGTAGCCGCTGGCGGTTTTCAGTTGGAGGCTTGAATCCGCTTTTGTGATGGTTAGGACGCTAGAGACGGTGGGAGCCGCCTGGTAGTCGCTGTCGCCGCTGAAAGCGACGGAGATAGGGTGCTTGCCTACCGCGTACTGAGCGGGGTTGGGAACCTCTATTGAGGTTTTACCGACTGCGTTGGTGGTATTAGAGCCTACTATCACGCCGTCAATGGCGAGCGTAAGGGACTTATTCGCGAGAGGGGTTCCGTCTTTGTCTTGTAGGTTCGCGGATATATGGAAGGGCGTGGCGTAGGCATTTTTCAGCGGTTTCAGCGTGAGGGTTGTTTTGACGCGCTCCATCACGTTTATGCTGACGGTAGCGGGTTGGCTCACGATTCCATAGCCGTTCTTGGCGGTGAAGGTGAAGCTATCCGCTCCGAAGTATCCCGCGTTCGGGGCGTAGGTTAGGTTAGCGCCCGCACCGCTGAGGGTTCCATGCGCGGGACTGGCGGCGATAGCGAATGTGACCGCCGTTCCCGTCGTGTCCGTCGCTGTGAGGGTGATAGCGAGGCTTCCATTTTGCTTGAGGCTCACGCTCTGGTCGTTCACGTTGGGGGCGGGGGCGTTCCAGAAAGGGTTCTTCGCCAGAACGACGGGTCCCTCTCCCGCTGCGTAGGCGAGGTACTGACCACTTGGCGAGTACGCGACGGAGCGCACTCCGTTGCCTCCTCCCGCCCACGCTCCGGGTATCCCCGTCTCCATATCGTAGTCTTGAGCGAGAGAGCTATCCGAGAGTTTCCAGATACGAAGTTTCGCGTCCTCGCCGCCGGAGAGCAGGTACTTGCCGTCCGGCGAGAAGGCGAGTCCGAGTATCCTCTTATCGTGCGCTTGAATAGTTTGCAGGACAGCCCCTGTGGTAGTGTTACATATCTGAATCGAGACGCCTCCATTTACAATAGCGAGGGATTTGCCATCAGGAGAGAAGGCGACAGTGTGTCCGCCGTATTTACAGTCCGCTATAAGAGCAAGGGTGTGCGCGTCGTATACGGCTCCGGCAGTGGATATACGGCTTCCGTCCGGCGAGTAAGAGAGCGCGAAGTAGGGTCCGCCCGGTAGACCATTAATGAGAGAGCCATCCGCCACGCTATAGAGACTCAGACCAGGGTTAGGATACTGATACTCATACCCTGCGGCGAGCGTGGTTCCGTCTGGCGAGAAGGCGAGGCAGTAGCAGTTCACTCCCGGACGCGAGATAGTGCGAACTAATGTTCCATCCGACACGCGCCATATTTTTATGCTTCCATCGCCGCGTCCGGTAAGGGAGCCTGCCGCCGTAGCGACCAGTGCGCTATCGGGAGAGATTGCGACTGTGGAAATCTCGCTACCGTGATAGAACCTGCCTTTTAGGGTTCCATCCACATTCCAGAGAATGACGGTTCCATCCCCCGACCCGGAGGCGAGGAACTGACCATTGGGGGCGTAGGCGACAGAGTTCACTATCCAACCATGCCCGCCGACGGAGGCAGGAGTGGAGAAGTCGGAAGTGTTGTACTTGCTCAGGAAGCCCGCTCCACGATTAAGACTGCCGTCGTACTGCCCTCCGCCAATCATAACCTGCTTCGTATCCGGCGAGATTCCTACGCTAAAGGGGAAACCTGCGTTATCAACGATACGTAGGAGCTCGTGGTTGACCATCGGAAAAAGGTTAAGGTTGTTCGTATCCCATGTTGCAGAAAATGCGCCTATCCATGCCCCAACCCCAGTCAGCTTGGAGGAGTAGTTCCCCGCAATGTAGAGAGTGGTTCCGTCTGGCGCGAAGCGCGTAGCCAGATAGCCCCAAATATTTTCTTTGAGGAGAGGAAACTGATTATTGTAGGGCAGGTACGCTCCGCCCAGAAACGCGCCATCTGTGGCGCGACGAATGATTAGCCTATCATTATGTTGCGTGTCTAGCGTTACTACGCGAGAGCCGTCGGGGGAGAAGCAGAGCGCCCCCTCCGCAACATTATAGGCGATTCCTGTCCAAACATAGGCGGCGGTCAAGTTGGAGAGCCGGTATAGCGTGAAACCGCCGCCCGTTCTTTGCCTTATCAGGAGGTATTGGCTGTCGGGGCTAAATACGCTCGTATCCACATAAGACCAGCGATTCAGCTCAATGCCGTCCGCCGCTCTAAGCAGAACTTGCCAACTAGAATTTTGGTTGTCATTATAGGTAACGAAAGCTCCATCGGGTGAAAACTGAACATCTCTGCCAGGTCCCGTCGCAGATTGAGACCATAGTGTAGAGCCATCCGCGACGCTACGGAGCGTAACCTTAGTAGCGGTAAGGATAGCGACCAGCGTTCCATCCGGCGATATATCCGCGCTGTAGTACGGCTCCCCGGCGTCTAGCGTGCGGACTATCGAATCTGGCAGGGAGTGACCATCCGCTCCCGTATTGTGTACATGAACCGCCAGGTAGTCTGAAGCGATGTAGCGGAGTCCGGCTTTGTCGTATCGGATATTGCGATAGGCAAGTACGCCTATTCCCTGACTCCACATAATGTCGGGACTGCCTTGCGCCCCCGCCAGTGTTGGCGCGAGGGAGAGCAGAAGCAGAGCGAACCAGAGAGCGAAACGTTTCATAGTGGTTGGTTTCTCCTTGAGTATTAAGAGGCTTACTGAGCGGACGGCGTTCTTGTTCCCAGCGTCCGCCTAACAGAGTCATTATACAAACCGACTCCCAAAAAACTCCCAAATTACTCCCAAAAATCGCGCCTCGCAAACTATTTTCAAAAATAGTTGCGAAAATAGGTGAAAAACCTGCTTCCAGACGCAAAAAAGCCCCCTCTGTCAGGCGTGAGGCGTTCTGCGGGGGGGCTTAATCTCAAGGCTTAGTGTTGCACGAAGTTCGCTTTCTGTGCCGGAGCGTTCCTCTTGTCGCTTTGGATGTACGCCGCGAGTTGGTTTAGCAGTCTCTTCTGTTGCGCCAGTTCCGCCTTGATGGAAGCGTTTTCCGTCGTCATCGTGGAGACTTTAGCGCTTAGAGCGTCGTTCTTCGCGTTCAACGCCGCGACTTCGGACTTATGCGCTTGCGAGAGGTTCGCAACGTCCGCCTTGCGCGAAGCCTGCTCCTTCTGTAGTTCATTCAAGAGCATGGGGGTGAGCAGGTGGTAGCGCACAGTGAAGGGTTTTCCCGCCTTGTCGTACTGCACCAAGTCGGGAGCCACCTTCGCCACCTCTTCAGCGATTAGCCCGTACTGCATGGGGTACGCTCCCTTTTCGTCGGCGACTTTGTAGCGGAAGGTGACGGGGCGGAGTTGTAGCAGTTTGTCGCTCACGCTACCCATCGTCTTGATGTCGTTCTTGAAGCGGCGGGAGGAGGTTATCGTGCCGAGTTGACCGTTTGCGTCTATGTAGACCGCTACGCCGCTGGAGGCTGTCGCGCCGTTGATACCCGCGATGAAAGCGGAGGTGTGCGTTCCGGTAGTTCCGATGCGAATGACCCCAGCATCCGCGGCAACTCCCGCATTGCCAATCGCGATGTTGTTACTACCTGTGGTGATAAGAGAACCCGCCGAATAGCCAAGACCGATGTTGTACTTGCCTTTGTTGATGCTGTAGAGTGCGTTGTAGCCGTTTGCGGTGTTGTAGCTTCCCGTTGCGTTCTTGTAGAGCGATTGATACCCCGTTGCAACGTTGAACGCCCCCGTCGTGTTCTTGTAGAGGGCGCTGTAACCATTCGCCATGTTACCCGTGCCTGTGGTGTTGAAATAGAGGGCGGAGGAACCATTCGCGGTGTTGTAGTTACCGGTCGTGTTGGAGTAGAGGGCGGCAGAGCCATTTGCGGTGTTGTTGTAGCCCGTTGTATTGGAGAAGAGGGCTTGGAAACCATTCGCGGTATTGTTGTTCCCCGTTAGGTTAGAGTAGAGGGCGGTGCTTCCATTGGCTACGTTGCTGCTTCCTGTTGTGTTGAAGGCGAGGGATTGGTAGCCGCTGGCTGTGTTGTAGCTACCCGTCGTGTTCCGCCAGAGGGCGAAAGAACCATTGGCTACGTTGCTGCTTCCTGTTGTGTTGAAGGCGAGGGATTGGTAGCCGCTGGCTGTGTTGTAGTTCCCCGTCGTGTTGTTAAAGAGGGCATTGAAGCCATTCGCGATATTCCCGTAGCCTGTTGTGTTGTAGAAGAGAGCGTAGGCTCCATTGGCGACGTTACCGTCCGCTATATTGTTCATGAGGGCATTGAAGCCATTCGCGACGTTGTAACTTCCTACCGTGTTCTTGTAGAGGGCTTGGTAACCGTTGGCGGTGTTGAAGTGTCCTGATACGTTAGAGTAGAGGGCGGTATATCCATTGGCGGTATTGAAGTTGCCCGTTATGTTGCCGCTGAGAGCGGAAGCGCCATGCGCGGTGTTGTAGTCTCCCGTTAGGTTAGAGTAGAGGGATTGGTAGCCGGTGGCGGTATTGCCGCTACCCGTTGTGTTGTTTACGAGGGCGAAATAGCCAAATGCGGAGTTGCCGACACCCGATGTGTTGCTGTTGAGGGCATAGGAACCGTAAAAGGTGTTCTGAGCGATGGCGGGAAGGGAGGCGAAGAGCAGGGTGGAGAGGAACATCCCTTGTAGGAAGCGAAAAGCGAATGCACGTATGACATACGATTTCATCATAGACTCCTTTGGCGCGTCAGATATAAGATGACGCGGCGAATTAAACTCGCTGAAGGATGCGAAGTTATGTTTCCATTATACAAACCGACTCCCAAAAAACTCCCAAATTACTCCCAAAAATCGGGACTCGCAAACTATTTTCAAAATAGTTGTGAAAATAGGTAAAAAACCTGCTTCCAGACGCAAAAAAGCCCCCCTTCCCGCGAAATGCGGAGAGGGAGGCGTAGCGCCAAGCGGTTTTGGGCTAGGGGCTATACTTTACGATAACAATGTCGTTTCGCGCATTGCCGAGCGTCTGCCCGACCATGTAAATATGCCCCGCGTCGTCTTTTTGTATGCACAACGCCCTTGACCTCGAATCTGGGGTTGGTCCCTTGTAGGCGCGTTGCCAGAGTATTTCTCCGCTAGGCGAGTACTTTGTAGCGACTATCTCCCCCGCTACCTGTGAAGATTTAGGCGCTCCTATATCGCATACCTTTCCAATAACATACGCGCTATTTGTGGAGTCGGCGACGATACCCTGTAGCCGAATAGCTACGCCGTAGGTTGGGTAGCGGCGCTTCCAGGCAAGTTTGCCTTCGGTATTAAACTTGAGGGCGACGTGAATTTTGTGCGGAGCGCCCATTGTACCGCTCACCAGAACGCTTCCTTCTGCGTCTATCGCCAAGCCATCCGGGATGCCGGGAGTAAGTTCGTCGCGGTAGTAGGTCTTCCATATTTCGTTTCCCGCCGTATCGTACTTCACCACAAATATATCCTCTCCCGTTCCCTGCCGCCCGTTGTTTGGCGTAAACCCTACCCCCGTAACAAAGATATTTCCCGCGCCGTCTAGCGCAATTTTCCTGCCCTTGTCGCCTTCACGCGCCTCGCCCGAAAAGCGGCGCATCCAGATTTGGTTGCCGTGATAGTCGTACTTGGCAATCAGGCAGTAGTTATCCCCGCTCTTGCGCGTATAGACTATCTCCGCTATCAGATATAGACTTCCTTTTGCATCTACCACAAAGTCCGCTAGCCCTATATCTACGTCTTCATGCCCTGCGGCGGGTGAGCTGTACGTTATGGGCTGAGGGAACAGCGCTCTGCCGTCCTTGTCGTATTTCAGAAGCACATACTCCGCCTTATGGTCGGGGCTATGCGAAACGCCTCCAAGATAGACCTTATCCTCTGTATCTACGCAGACCCCTATAGAGCGGTCATCGTCCCATTTCCCGCCGTTATAGAGGCTTTCCCACTGCTTCACGCCATTCGTATCGAACTTTACAAGAGCGATATCCCAATCCCTACCGCCCTTCTCTCTATCGCCGTTATAAGATTCACCCGTGATGTAGACGTTAGCGCGACTGTCCAGAGCCATACACCGCGCCCTATCGCAGTCGTTGCCCTGCCCATTCCAGCGTTGTCGCCAGAGAAGTTTACCGTCCGAAGAGTACTTCACAACGAGGAAGTCAACGTCGTTGCGGAGTGTCTGCACGAAGCCGCACACATAGATATTTCCATGTTCGTCCGTCTTTACAGAGGTTGGTTCGCTGTCTTTTTCGTCGTCAAGGCTCTCGTAGCGTTGCGCCCACAGCGTCTTGCCTTCCGAAAGGAATTTCGCAGGGGCGGGCTTAGGTTTGGGCAGAGGTTCGCTCACAAAAACTGCCGCAGGCGCTACTGGAGAAGCGACGGACTGCGGAGCGATTTTCACCTGATTCGTAGGGGTGGGCGTGGCTATAGGAGGCGGTGTAGTTTGCGGATTCTTGGGTTGCGCGGGGCGCAAATCGGCTATTTGACTCCGCGCTGAACTCTGCGGCGGAGGAATCGGAGTTGCGCTCTGCGTTCTAAATACAACGAAAAGAGTCATCAAAACGAGCGCAAAGCTAAAGACCTGAATCCCTTGCCGTGTCCTTACGTTCGCAATAGAGCGCGGTTCAAGTATTAGAGGGGCGGCGTTTTCAGCCGCCTCAGTCTCGCTCTTATCTGCGAGTTCACCTTGAGGAGGGGTGAGGGGCGTTTTCAGTGGAGCGGAAGAATCAACAGGAGAGTTTATAGGCGCGGAAAGCCCCTCTCGTATCGTCTCCACATATTGGCGAAGTTCCTTTGAGGGCGAGGTTTTCAACTCCTTTTTGAAGAGTCGTTCCATCTCCTGATAGTGTAGAACTGCATCGCCCAAACGCCCCGCCGAAACCAGTATCCGCATGAGGTTGAGGTGCGCCTCCTCCTGAAAGGGGTCAATTTGAACTACTCTACGCGCCCACTCTATGGCGTTCTCAAAGCCTCCCGTTTCTGCATAGAGTTGCGCTAACCGTTGGCAAGAGGAGGCGTACTTTCTCTCTAGGCGCTCTCGCTCAATCGATATCCAGTCCTCATAGAAGCCCGAAAGAAGCGGTGTGCGCCAAAGGCGCAAGCCCTCCTCATAGAGCGAAATACGCTCTGAAAGAGAGGATGAGCGTTCGGCGCGAGTAAGCGACTCCTCAAACTCACTGACATCTGTAGCGATGCTACCCGCGACAATGGAGACGGACGACCTGTCTGTAAACAGAATGGGGTCAGGCGTTTCGTCGTGTGGATTGAGGAGTCGCCTCAATGACCAGAGGGCGGTGCTTAGGCTATTTCGAGCGGAAGAGGCTTCACTTTCGCGCCAGAACAGGGAAGCCAGAGCCTCGCGGGAGTGACTCTGCCCTTGATGGTACGCTAGGTAGGCGAGCAGAGCCGCCGCCTTTTGCGTGGCGAAGCGACTGGTGACGAGGTCGCCCTGCGCCACACGGAGTTCACCGAAAAGTTCTATCCGAATTGGAGACGACACTGCCCGCTCCTTCCCCACCGTCTTTGGTTTTCGCTAAAGCCATGTATCATAGTGTAGGATGCTGATGATGCCACTCGGTAGCCTGTTCGTAGGCGGAGCCGACGCGGAAGAGAGTCTCTTCATCGAAGTGCTTCGCTATGAGTTGAAGCCCCACGGGAAGCCCCGATACGAAGCCACACGGAACCGACATGGCTGGAACGCCCGCCAGATTGATAGGCAACGTGCAGACATCGGCGAGCTTCATCGCCATTGGGTCGGCTTTCTCGCCCGCTTTGAAGGCGGGTGTTGGAACTACGGGAGTGGCGAGGACATCGAACCGCTCGAACGCCGCTAGGTAGTCGCGGAGTATAAGCGTTCGCGCCTGCTGGGCGCGTTTGTAGTAAGCGTCGTAGTAGCCTGCCGAGAGCGCATAGGTTCCAATCATTATCCTCTGCTTCACCTCGTCGCCAAAGCCCTCGTCGCGGGTCTTTTCAGTCAGCCCGATATGCCCCGCCAGTTCGTTGGTACGATGCCCGTACTTCACGCCGTCGAAGCGAGCGAGGTTGCTACTACACTCTGCGGGAGCGATGATGTAGTAGGCGGCAAGGGCGTATTCGGTATGCGGAAGCGAACACTCTTCTACCGTCGCGCCCAACTCTTGAAGCTTTTCTATGGCTTTCTGAACCGACTCAGCAACCTCCGCAGAGACTCCCTGCTCGAAGAACTCTTTTGGAATACCAATTCGCAAGCCCTTCACATCGCCGCCGCACGCCGCTGTAAAGTCGGGAACGGCGATATTCGCGGAGGTGGAATCGAGAGGGTCGTGTCCGGCAATAGCGTTGAGTTGGAGGGCGCAGTCGTAGACGCTGTGTCCGAGGGGCCCAATCTGGTCGAGGGAGGAGGCGTAGGCTATCAGCCCATAGCGGCTGACGCGCCCATAGGTTGGCTTCAAGCCTACCACGCCGCAGAACGCCGCAGGTTGCCGAATGGAGCCGCCCGTATCAGAGCCAAGCGCGATAGTCGCTTCTCCCGCCGCCACCGCCGCCGCAGAGCCTCCTGAAGAGCCGCCCGGCACACGTTCGGTATCCCAGGGGTTGCGGGAGGTGAAAAAGCCGGAGTTCTCTGTGGATGACCCCATCGCAAATTCGTCAAGATTCGCTTTCCCTACGAGGATAGCGCCCGCCGCTTCCAAACGGCTTGCCACAGTGGCGGAGTAGGGAGGAATAAAGTCTCCTAGTATTACGGAGCCAGCAGTGGTGCGGATTCCCGTCGTACACATATTGTCTTTTAGGGCGATAGGAACGCCTGCAAGCGGGGGCAAATCCTCTCCTTTAGCGCGTCTCTCGTCTATCGCGTCAGCCTGTTCCAAGGCTTCGTGAGTGGCGACAGTGAGGAATGCTCGTATCTCATCCTCTACGGCATTGATACGCTGTAGGCTCGCCATCACCGCTTCACGCGCGGAAATCTCGCCGCTCCCGATTTTTGCGCGTAGCTCTTGCGCGGTAAGGTAGGTTAGGTTAGACATTGGCTCCCTCCACGATACGCGGCACTACGAAACAGCCTTCACGCGATTCGGGGGCGTTCGCAAGCGTCTCCTCGCGAGTGAGAGAGGGACGCGCTACGTCCTCACGCAGTACATTCACCATAGGCAGAACGTGGGAGGTGGGCGGAACCCCCGTCACGTCGAGCGCCTGTAGCGCCTCTACATACTGGAGAAGCGTATTGATATGTTGCGCCTGAGCGTCCAACTCCTCTTCTGTCAACTCTAGCCGCGCTAGCAGAGCCACCTTCTTTACCTCATCACGCGAGAGCGCCATCGTGCTTATCCGTTCCTTGCGCCCATCCCCATTTTGACGTAGGGCGACGCTATTTGAGATTGATTTTAACGGCTCATTATACCCCGAAGGCTCTTTTTTCGGGAAGTTTGTGTCACGCTCAACGCAGTTTGTCGTGAGAAGGGTATAAGTCAGATTGTGTCTCGTTATAACTTGACACTGCCTCTCAAACCTTCTATAATGGGTATAGTCATCTGTTTAAGATAGAGTCGGGTATATGCGTTTCAGAAAAACGTAAGCCCTCATCCTTTGCAACTCTCCCAATTCTGGGCGCGGGGCGGATATAAGTTGTTTTTTGTTGGATGTCCATGCTCCTCTTACACAGGCTATGTAGGTTTTAGAAACACAATGTCCACCCTCTCCCCAATAGAAGAATCCGCGCTCAATTGGCAGGTGCATCTGCGAAAGCGACAGCCTTCGCGCTTGCCGATACTGCTACTCGGCATCGGGTTTGGGGGACTCTGCACATGGGGAATTTTTCATCAGCCGCTACCTGTGTTGGCGGCGATAGCCCTGCTGACGGGCGCGGTAAGCGATTACCTTCTGCCTATCGCCTATCGCTTTGACGAGACGGGCGCGGCGGTGAGTTATGGGCTTCACCGTTTCGCGTTGCGCTGGAAAGAGGTCAAGCGCGTTATACCGTTGCGGGGCGGGGTATTGCTCACGCCGCTCTCAGTAGCGTCGCGCCTCGATTCGTTTCGCGGGGTGCATATTCGATTTGCGCTTCGTGAAGAGGCAGGCAATCGCACGGAGGTCATGGCGTGGATTGAGAGCCATCTGCCTGAATTGAGTCCACCTGAGTCCTCCGAAGGAGTTTCGTAATGCCCGTAACGGACTGGGATGCCGAAATCAGCGCCGAAGAGCGTGATACTCTGATAGGCGCTTTTGCGAAAAAGGTGGACGAACGCGGCTTACACGTTCCCGCTATCCTGTTTTTGGAGATGCACAAGCCTTTCGCGTTTCTCGCCAGCCAGTCTTTGATACTAGGTTCGGGCTTTCTTGCGCCGCTGTTTGGAGCCGATAAGGTACAGCGTTATGCGAAACTTATTGAATCTCGCGCCAACGTTGAGTTGATGATTCGCCGAATCGAAGAGATGCAGGTTTCGCGTCAACCGAAAGCGTAACGCACTCTCAACCGCCAACACAACCCAAAGAAAGGGGGGCGAACCCCATGGAACACGCAACTCTTGGCGTGCGTATTCTCGTCCCGCTCTTTAGCCTCTGCATTATCGCAATGATACTCGTCGCTCGTAAACGCGACCTCTTTATTCGCCGTATTCAAGGGCTATCCGCCATTGATGAAGCCATCGGACGCGCTACCGAGATGGGGCGACCCATGATATGTTGTACGGGATTGGGAATTGACGGCGGCGTGGAAATCGTCACGCTACAAGCCCTCTCCATCGTCTCCTATATCATTCGCACCTCTGCCCGTTTCGCCACCCGCGCCATTGTCCCTGTGTACGACCCCCAGATGCTCCCCGTTACGGAGGAGACGATTCGCGAAGCGTACACCCTTGAAGGCAGACCCGATAGCTACAATTCGGAGGATATTCGCTTCCTAACGAACCGTCAGTTCGCCTTCGCCGCAAGCGTCGCGGGGTTGATAAGCCGCGAGAAGGCGGCGGCGACTTTTCTCTTTGGCTACTACTACGCGGAAGCCCTTATTATGGCGGAGAACGGTCAGCAGGTAGGCGCGATACAGATAGCGGGAACTCCCGCTACGACGCAGATACCCTTTTTCATCGCCGCCTGCGACTATGTGATTATTGGAGACGAGTACTACGCCGCAAGCGCCTACCTCTCACGAGAACCTACTCAGATTGGCAGTATCGTGGGGCAGGATATAGCGAAAGGGCTTATACTCATGATTATGCTTGCGGGAAGCGTTATCGTCTCTATCGCAACATATCTCGGAAGCCCTATCGGAGCCAGTTTTACGCAATTCTTCACCAAGTAGAGAACGAGGAGACAGAATGTTCACTCCCAAAATAGGAGGCGCATGGTACGGCTACATTGTCGGCTCACTTCTTGCCGGTATCGTTTTGCTGGTCGTCCTCATGCAGTTACCGCAACGCGCTCGAAAATACGTTCTCTGGACGGTCACGTTTTTGGGCGGTCTGTTCTACGCGCTAGAGTTTTTCCTGCCCACCCATGAGATGCTGATAGAGGGCAACAAGGCGGACGGCAACTTCCTCTCGCCCTTCGTAGTGCCTATGACGAATGTTCTTCCCGTTATCTCGGCGTTCGCTGTAGGGCTAGGGGTTATCAACCTATTTCAGATGCACACGAAGCGGGTATTGAAGTGGAACCTCGATTCTATCAACAGCGTGGCGTTTTTTGTTGCAATGATAGCGATGACCGTCGGACACCTTATGGCGAAGTCGCCCCACCCTAGCCCCTTTGCGACAAGCCTCTACAAAGTACTCTTCGAGGGCGCTCTTCAAAGCCTAGATGCGACGATGTTCTCTATTATCGCGTTCTATATCACCTCCGCCGCCTATCGCGCCTTCCGTATACGCTCCCTTGAGGCGACCCTGTTACTCGCAACGGCGATTATCGTGATGCTGGGGCAGATAACGCTGGGACAACTCTTGACGCACGCGCTACCCGAATACCTGCACGTTGAAGTTGTCCGAAACTGGATACTCACGAAGGTCAACGCGCCCGCCACACGCGCTATCTCGGTGGGGTTGGGAATTGGTTCATTGGCAGTGGGGCTACGTATCTGGCTTGGGCTAGAGCGCGGCAGTTACTTTGATAACTAAAAGGAGATAGAACCCTGTGAAAGCGCTACGTTTTCTTCAAACGGTGGATAGGCGGGTCATCTATGTTCTTCTGATGCTCTCCGTCACCGCGCCGTTCTTCCTTTCGATACGCCTTCCCATGATGGTCTCGCCCGCTACGCAAGCCTTCTATAATGCGATAGACGCGCTTCAACCCGGCGATTTTGTGCTTTTCTCGTCGGACTGGGAGGCGGGGACTCGTGGTGAAAATGGTCCCCAAACGGAAGCCGCTCTTACGCACCTTATGCGAAAAAAGTGCCGTTTCGCGATAATCTCATTTCAACCCCAGGGTCCCAAGTTGGCGCAAGACATTGCGGAGAGACTGGGCAAGGAGTACGACTCTGTTGAGGGAAGAGACTGGATAAACTGGGGGTATAAAGTAGACGCGAAGAACTACCTAAAGGGGTTCGTGCGCGACATACCCGGCGTGGTTAAGACGAACAACAAAACGGAACCCCTCGAAAAGTTCCCTGTTATGAGAGGGATTAAAACGGCGAGCGACATCAAACTCCTCGTCAGCATAACGCCCTCCAACGTCTATCAGACCTACATTCAGTTCGTGGCGGGGCCCTTGAAAGTTCCAATGGTCGTCGCTCCCACCTCTGTTATGGTTCCAGAGGTGTTCAACTATCTGGATAGCAAACAGATTCTTGGGATGATGCCGGGGCTACCGGGCGCTGGCGAGTATGAGGGGCTACTCAAAACGAATACCAAAGTGACTCGCTTTGCCAACTCCGCTTCGTTCGCTCACGTTCTCATCATCTTCTTAATTGTGATGGGTAATATCGCGATGGTGATGGAGCGAAGACAGAGCGCTCGCTCAGGAGGACAAGCATGACAGACTGGCTCATTCAAAACGCCGATAAACTCACGCTCTGGGTAGGGGCTATCTGCACGATAGGACTCTACTCCGCGCTCTACAAAGAGAACCGCTTCTATCGCCTTTTTGAGCATATCTTTTTAGGGTTGGCGACGGGTTTCCTTGTGGCGCAGACATGGACGGACGTTCTACTTCCTAAGTGGTGGAAACCGATGTGGGACGAAGGGCGCTGGTATTTCGTCTTTATCGCGGTGTTCGGCGCGTTTTACTACTTTATCTTCTCGAAGAAGCATAGTTGGATTTCGCGCATCATCATCGGCTTCTATTTAGGGGTCGCCTCCGGACAGGCGTTTCAGGTCTACGCGAACGACTACTGGCCCCAGATTCCCTCCTCGTTTAAGCCCATCATCCCGCACGGAGCCGTTACCATTGCGGGTAAAGCGGTTAAGGCGCTATCCCCTGCCGATGCAGTCAACAACATCATCTTTATGGCGATAGTCTTCTGCGTGATGATGTACTTCTTCTTCTCCTTCGAGCAGAAAAACCCTGTTGTCAAGACCTCTGCGAAATTAGGGCGCTGGAACGAGAACTCGGACGGTTGTCGA
>CAIJLM010000365.1 GCA_903821495.1 uncultured Chthonomonas sp.
CCATTTGCTAACCGGAGTGACCGCGCACCGAAGACATAAGAAGAACACAGAGGCGAAAATAGACCAAATTGCACTCTGATTTACCGGAAACTAAAGGTAGCAGGGAAATGGATATATCATCGCGAACTCTTGTAGAAGAGTTAATATTTAGGGCGTTTGGGTCGGGGGTTGCCCTCCGTCTTTCGGTGGTTGAAAAATGCAACATTAACCCTCTTGCCTCTATTGGGCAGACACATAGGTCTGCCCAATAGAGCTAATTAGAACCATGCACATCTGATACGCCGAGAGTATATACAATGAACTGCTCTTTTACCGGAAACTAAGTTTATAAGGGAACATCAATGAAAACCGCACACCTTCTTTGGCGCGCCACTATCGTGTCCGCTCTACTCCTCGCCTCTATTCCCGCTACGGCGCAGACGTTCTTTGGAGCAGGAGGGGCGACTAACACGGCGACTAACCAGTCCAGTGTAGCATTGGGCTATAAAGCTCTCTCTTCCAATACAAAAGGCTTATCCAATACCGCTATCGGCAACTCGGCGCTCAGAAATACAACAGGGAATGGCAACACTGCGACGGGGTACTACTCTCTCTCTGCGAACGCCACAGGGTACTACAACACAGCGAGCGGAGTCAACGCTCTCTACTCCAACACGACAGGGTACTACAACACAGCGAGCGGAGCCAACGCTCTGCACTCCAATGTAACGGGCGCCGGCAATACCGCAAATGGATATCTGTCCCTCTACTCCAATACCGCCGGACTTTACAACTCCGCAAATGGATATAGGGCGCTCCACTCCAACACAACGGGGAACTACAATACCGCGAACGGATACGCCTCGCTCGTTTCTAATACAACGGGGAGCTACAACACTGCAAACGGTAGTTCCGCCCTCTTTTCCAACACGACAGGCGACTATAATATCGCAAGTGGCGAGAGATCCCTCTACTTCAATACAACGGGGAGCTACAATGTAGCGAATGGCTATCAGCCCCTCTACTTCAATACAACAGGGAGCTCCAATGTAGCGAATGGCTATCAGCCCCTCTACTCCAACACAACAGGCGGCGGCAACATCGCTACTGGTATCTACCCCCTCTACCGCAATACGACGGGCAACAGCAATATCGCGAACGGTTGGCACGCCCTCTTCTCCAACACAACAGGAAGCGGCAATATCGGGATTGGGTATACAACGGGCTACCGCATAACAACCGGAAACAACAACCTCGCCATCGGGTACCAGGCAGGCTACTATGTGACTACGGGCAACTTCAACATTCATATCGGTAACTCGGGGCTGACAGGCGATAATAGGGTACTCCGGATAGGAACGCCCTCCTTCCTCCACGATTTAAACAACATCTATCAATCTGCAACCTATATCGCAGGGATAAATGGGGTGAACATTGGAAGCGGAGCGACCACAGTCTACATAAACTCGGATGGACAACTTGGCACGATAACCTCGTCCAGCCGTTTCAAGAAAGACATTCGCGCTATGGGCGATGCGAGCGATAAACTGTTCCAACTCCGCCCCGTCGCATTCCGCTATAAGACCAGCGACAGACAAATTCAGTACGGGCTTATCGCGGAGGAGGTTGCGAAGGTGTTCCCCGAAATGGTGCAGTACGATAGAGACGGTAAGCCTTTTACCGTCTACTATCACCTGCTACCCCCCATGCTCCTCAACGAGTTGCAGAAAGAACACGCAAAGAACCGCGCTCTGAATACGAAATTCACAACGTTGAAAGCCTCCTTCGATGCTAGACTCAACACGCTAACTGCGGAGCTGGCGCAACAGAAGCGGCTCCTGAACCAGCTCGCGGTGTATATCCAACACGACAGGAAATACGCTCCCGCTCAAAAGGCGGACTTCACCCAACATTAGAACGGGCATTGCATAAAACACGGGCGGACTGCTGGTTCTGGAAGCCGCCGATAGAGTACGTCCCTTCCCCGGCAAGCGCAGGGCGGGGCTGAACTATCTTTTTATGAGGAGAGACTCTTTATGGCAAAACTACGAATCGGCATACTGTCCTTCGCACACGGACACGTAAACGCCTACGCGCATCAGATAAAGACATTTGAGGACGCTGAACTCGCCGCTTGCTGGGACGACGATACGGGGCGGGGCGAACAGAACGCCGCCAACTTCGGCATACCCTACCACGCGCATATCGAAGATATTCTTTCGCGCAAGGACATAGACTGCCTTATAGTGGCAAGCGAGACGAATAAGCACGCCGACCTCTGTTGCGCGGCGCTGGAGGCAGGGAAAAATGTTCTACTACAGAAGCCGATGGCGACCACGCTTGAAGACTGCGACCGTATTCTCGCAACGCTAAAAAAGACGCAACAGTGGTTTAGCCTCGCCTTTCAGATGCGGTGCGACCCCCAGAATATCCGTATGCGCGAACTGATTACGGAGGGGGCGATAGGGCGGATTGGGCTAATGCGCCGGCGGCACTGCATCCCTGTTCTCTTCAACAAAGGCTTTACCGAGGGCGCTTCCAAGTGGCACATCAGCAAAGAGGCGAATAGGGGAATGTTTTTTGACGACGCGATACACCCTATTGACTGGATGATATGGACGCTTGGAAGGAAGCCCGTCTCTGTATTCGCCGAAATTGATAACGTTCTCACAAATGTCGCGCCCGACGATACAGGTATCGCGGTGTTTCGTTTTGAGGATGGGCTGATGGCGGAGATTGTCAACTCTAGCGTGACGTGGGCGGGCGAGAACACCACCGAAATCTATGGCGACAAGGGCGTGATTATCCAAAACCATGGCGATTCGCCCTCGTGCGGTATCAAGCCACCGCATCCTATCGGGGTCAAAATGTATCAGAGCGATAAGAGCGAGGCGGGGTGGCAAGACCTGTACCTGCCTATCCCCGCAGGGCATGGGGAGCGTATTGCGGGGGTGGCGCGTCCCTTTATCGACGCGCTCAAAGCGGGGGTTCCGATGTGTAGCGCGGCGGAGGGGCGCGTCTCGGTGGAACTCTGCTTGGGGGCGTATCAGTCGGCGCAGACAGGAAGTCGTGTGCGCTTTCCTTTTGAGGGGAATCCTGCGTAGAACGGGGCGGTTATTCGCCCTGACGACTACTGGCGCAGAAGAAAGGAAACCTAGGGCGTAACTATGCAGGCAAGGGTTTGAGATAGAGAATCTGGAATTTATGAGCGATTGCGCTCTCTATACCCATCCCAACCCTATCTGTACTGCAAGGCTTATCGCTATCTGCCTGCCCCTGAACTCTTACTACTAACTACTATCCTCCTAAAAGGGGAGGCGCGCAGGCTATTTCGCCTGTTTCGCGATTTTTTATCGAATGGGCGAGTAGAGTCAAGAGATACAGGCGCTTTCGGCGCTTTCAGTAGTATAATGATAAAGGCATCGTTAGGGACATTTTTTGAAAGGAGGATACAGACGGCATAGAGTCGCCCGGCAGAGGCGGCGTTGTCTGTAGAAGAAGAATGAACATTGTCATTCTGGGTTGTGGGCGCGTTGGCTCTTCGTTCGCTAGGCTTATGTATGGGGAGGGTCATACCGTCACCATTGTAGACATACAGAGCGAAGCCTTTCGTCGTTTGGGAACCAAGTTCAAAGGGAATCGTATCGTGGGAAACGGAACCGATGAGGATGTGCTACGTCGCGCAGGCATCGAAAAGGCGGACGTGTTTTTCGCCGCCACGCAGGGCGATAACCGCAACATTATGGGGGCGCAAATCGCAAAGCACGTCTTCAACGTACCCAAAGTCATCGCCCGTATCTACGACCCCATTCGCGCAGACCGCTATCGGCAGTTGGGCATCACTACCCTCTGCACCACCACTATCGCGGCGGGGCTACTGCACGACCACGTACTGACGGGGGACTGGGGCTTGGCGAAAGACTATTCTCAAGACTATCTCGACTCGAAAGTCTGATTTTACGAAAGGTCGCTCTCCTCTGAAGTTCGCTTCATGAGCGGAGCGGGAGTTACAGCGCGAAATGTATATCATCATCGTAGGCGGCGGCAACGTAGGCTACTATCTCAGCAAGACGCTCGCCTCCGCAGGACACGAACTTTTACTACTAGAAAAAGACCGCACTCGCTACCGCGTTCTTTCCGAAGAGCTAGGCGAAATGGTTATGCAGGGCGATGGATGTCAGGCTGACCTACAGTTGGAAGCGGGATTTGGACGCGCCGATGTGGTTGTAGCGGTATCGGGGAGCGACGACGACAACCTTGTCGTCTGTCAGATGGCGAAAATGGAGTTCAGCGTGCCGCGCACCATTGCGCGTATCAACTCTCCGCACAACGAAAGCCTCTTCCGCAAACTCGGTATTGACGCAACTGTGAGCGCGACGAAAATCATCTACAACCTCATTGAGCAAGAGGTTGGCGGGGGCGAAGTCATTCCGCTCGCCGCCCTTAATCGGGGCAATATCGAGATTGTAGATGTGGAGATAAGCGCGAAATCGCCCGTTCTCCATAAGGAAATCAAATCTCTTCAACTTCCTCCTGAATCTCTTATTATCTCTATCATTCGAGATGACCATGCAATTCTTCCGGGAGCCGATACACGGTTTGAGGCAGGGGATAGCGTTATCGCTCTTGTAAACGCTGAACACGAACACGCCTTGCGCGATATATTCGCGGAGGGCTAAAGAAAGTTACGCCTACCATGTCCGAAGAGTCGGCGACAGCGAACCCGGTAAACAGCGCTTTGGAGCCTCTCGTTTCCGTAGAGGCTCCGAATCTCTTGCGCGACTACGCGGCGCGAACCCTAACCTCACGCCTAGAGCGAATGCTCTCGCATACCGACAACGTTCTCTTAGAGGACATGGAAGCCCTCAAGCAGATGCGCGTATGGTCGCGCCGTTCACGCGCCGCGCTAGACATTTTCGGAGTCTGTTTCGCGGGAAAGCCCTTCTTAGCCCTCGCCCTTGAGGTTAAGGGCGTGACACGCGCTCTCGGAACCGCCCGCGACCTAGATGTAATGATAAAACGGCTAGAGGAGACGCAGAGCGAACTCCCCGAAGAGCAAAGAAGCGGCGTACAGTTCGGCATTGATGGTTTGAAGAGACAGCGCGAGGCGGCGCAACCTGCGGTTATTGAGACCATTGAACACCTGAAACGCTACGACCTGCTGAACCGCTGGAAAGCCCTGCAAGTCCTCCCCGCAAAAGCCCTTCCAAAATCCCAAAAGAGCGCGAAAAAGCCGAGCCACCCTCTCCTACACACGCACGCCTCTCTCCTCAAAAACGCGGCGCGGGCGGTACAGACGCGGCTTGAGGAGCTACTTTCGCACGAGGAGTGCCTTAGCGACCCCAAGCGCGTTCTTGAACACCACGAGATGCGAATCGCGGCGAAACGCCTACGCTACACGTTAGAGATTTTCAAAGAGGCTTTTGAGGAACACGCTTTCGCCCCCGCTCATGCCGTCCTTCTGCAACACGTTCGCGACCTCCAAGAGTTTTTGGGCGATATACACGACGCAGACGTGCTTATCCCTCAACTGATAATCCCCCTCAAACACCTACTACAAGAGGGCTATGACGACGCGGAGAGTATCGAACTACAGGTGGGAGTGGAGAGGGTGGATTTTAACGGGTTGGCGGGGCTGATAGCCGCCTGCCAGAGCGCCCGCGCGCTACGCGAACAGCGCTTCGCCGACCTGCAAGCGCGATGGAAGACCCTCCGCGATTCACAGATTTTTGAACAGACCACAGCCGCGTTAGAGCCGATGCTACGAGAAGGGAACTAAACATGGAAGAATCGCCCGCGCCGCCAACACAACCCGAACCGCCAACTCAACCCGCGCCGCCGCAACCGCCGTTAAGCGTCGTCGACATTCCGGGGCTGGGACCCATTCGGATTCGCGCCCTGCAAAAAGCGGGCTGGACAAATCTCAAAGCGTTGCGAGATACAACCGTGGAGGCGCTCTGCGACAGCGTTCCGGGTATGACTCCGATAAAGGCGAAGTATATTCTGGACTACCTCGCACAGTTTACAAATCAAGCCCTAAAACCGCCAAAACCCCCAAAGCAGACGCTCGCCCCGATAGCCGCTCCTTCAGGAGAAGCCTCTCCGCTACTACGCCTCTGTGTAGATGTTCTCTACCGCGTCGCCATGCTCTACGACTCGCTGCTGGAGGAGGAGGCGCGTCCGAAACTACTACGCGAAATGAAACAGATAGCGGCGAATGTGGACATTATCGCCTATGCGAAAGACCTAACCGACGACGAAACTGACAAGGCGGAGGGCTGTCTGTTAGGTATCTGTCAGCAGATAGACGACATCCAAAAGCACAAACTGAGCAAGAAAACGCAGGGCGACCTCGTGGAAAACCTCGCCCCATACTCGCTCGTTCTCGCTACTTTGGTTTAGGATTTTGTGGCGCTTCCCGCCCTTTGGAACCTGCGCCATGCGGACGGTACGCCCAGATAAAGTGGTCAGCCATTGAGACCTGAATTTTAGCGAATATAAAGATAGGCGATGGGGGCATATGACACCCTATACACCCCTCTTTGGGATTCACAGGGCAGACTTTCTGCGTTTTGGGCGCGGCGGATACTGGGGCGCTATGACAAGAGAGGCAGGTTTTTTCGTAGCCTTTTCGCTCCACGCTGGCATCTGTATGCGGGTTATGGCAGGTAATACAGGTCAGTTTGTCGTTACTTTTTTGGAAACAGGGGCTAATCGCAAGCCCATAAGGTTGGAAACGCGCCGTTGAGTTGGTCTCTAAGGCTCCGAGTGTGAGCGAATCTAAAGTGCGATGACACTTTCCGCAGAGTTCATTTATCCGCTTGCCTCCCGCGTTCTTCAAACTCGCCATCTTAATATCCGTTGCATTCGGGATTTTGACGGCTTCGATATGCGCCTTGCCGGGGCCATGGCACGATTCACAGCCCACGCCTAAGAACCCTGGCGCAGGCTCGCTAGAGTTCGCTTTGAGTTTGACCGCGTGGCAGAGAACGCACCGTTTCGCCGTCCCCAGTTCGTTGACCACCCCGATTTTAGCATCTGGAACCTGCTCTTGCCCTGGAGTGATACACCATTTCTTGAGCGGCGGCTGATAACTCGCTCGCAACTCGGTTAGTTTGTCTTTTTTCATCTCTCCCAAGTAGGTCATAACGGTTTTCCCTGAGCCAAGCGCATACTGTAGGGTAGCCTTCGCCTTCGCCTCGTCGTTTCTTGCGAGAGTGAGAGAGCCATCGCTCTCTTTAGAGAGCGAAAACGGAGTGTTTGCAATCTTCCCGACAGGAGGAGCCAACGCGCCAAGTTCCGCGCTATTCGCAATATGCAGGGTGGCGGCATGGCGAGACTTTGCGTGAAGGGTAAACTCATCGAGGTGACAAGGCTCACAGGCTCTATTACCCGCATACTCGTCGCTCTCCGCCTTCACCGACTGAATAGCGGGAGGCGCAGGGGCGTGAGGAGATTGGGTTCGACACCCTGAACAGAGAGCCGTAACGAGAAGTAACGCGGGGAGCGTTAGCGCCAATAGGAGGAGCGTTCGCTCAGATTTGTAGTGCATATTAAAATTCACCTCGGTAAAATGCTGGAATCGCCCGCTGGCGGACTCCCCTGTTGACGGTTCATAAACTCTTGCACCCTCTGCATCATCTGAGATATTTCCGGGTCGTTGGGAGCCATTTTGTAGGCGCGGGCGAGCAGAGGCAACGCCTGGTCTCTTTTGCCCATCTGCATGAAGACTACCGATAGGCGAAAGAGAGTATGCGCGTCGTCAGGGTGCAGTTGCGCCCGCTCTATCAGCGAGTAGGAGAGGGCTTTGGTATCGATAACGTTTTTTAGCTGTTTGTAGACATTTTGAGCGGCGGACGTATCCCCCAAGCGTTGACAAACGATATAGAGGTTTTCCCAGCAGCTTACCGAGATGAACGGAGTGTGCCGCAGTATGGTTTCCAACTCTTTTTTCGCCTCGGCGAAGCGGTGAAAACGAATGTAGAGACCCGCTAGCTCGGCGCGTAGCCCATCGTCGCCAGAAGACAGCGTAAGCGCGTTCTGTAACTGCCCCTCTAATTTCTGGTAATCGTCTTCCGTCCTCGCGGCGAAGGCTCTTGCGCGTAGAGGAAGAGAGGCGAGGTAGGCATCGTCGGGCTTGAGGTTCGCAGCTACCTGATACGCCGCCTCCGCCTCGTCGGGACGCTTGAGAAGAAGGCAAACCTGCCCTATATCGGTATGAATGTTGGCATCATTGGGAGAGAGTTGAGCCGCAGCCTTGAGAGCGGGGAGCGCCTCTTCCGGCTCTCCCGCTGTGATATAGGCGCGTCCGAGTTGTTTCCACGCATCTGCAAATTTAGGGTCTATCTGCACCGCTTTCGAGAGGGCTTCGATAGCGTCCATCTTACGTTGTTGCTTCATGGCGAGTATGCCGCGCCCCGCTAAAGCGAAGGGGTTACTCTTGCTAATACGCTCTGCGCTTCCCAAACAGCGCTCTGCGAAGGAGGCGTTGTTCGCGTTCACCGCCTGATAGCCTGCAAAGCCGAATATCCTGCCTGCAACCTCAGAAGTATCACTGTTCGGAAGAGCCTTCAGGGCTTTACCCAACATCTCCTTGGCGGTGTCTGCGTCGCCCGTTTCAAACATTTTGCGGGCGTAGACGTAGTAGACGAGAGCGTCGGCGGAGGGCTGGTCGGTCAAACGCTTCAACTCCCCGATAGGCTTTGCAAGGAGTTGCTCCTCGCTAAGGTTGTCATCACGGTTTTGGTAGGTGACAACAGCCAAAACGATAAGCAAAAAGCCTACAATAAC
>CAIJLM010000366.1 GCA_903821495.1 uncultured Chthonomonas sp.
CATACCCTGAAACGAATCATATAGGTGTAGCCTACGCCCCTGTAAGCGCGTAGCCAGAACCGCCGCGCTACCGCCCTTATACACTCCACACTCCACTATGTCGCCCTCTACGCCTTCTCTGTTCAGCCTGTCCATGAGCGCGAGCAGGTTGCGAAGGTTAGGGCGTGATACGAAGGTGTTACGCCTCACAGAGCGACACAACCGCCCGTCTGCGCTTAGGAGTGATAGAGCGCCGCGCACCCTCTCAAACGTCTGTAGCGCCTTCAAATTCGGAAGTTTTTTTGAGTTGTTCATAGAACTGAGTTCTCCAATCGGTTCCGTCTGCTTGTAGTGTAACCTCGTAGCACGGCGATTCACAGACGGGGGCGTAGTTCTCTTTCCTGCTCCCTTCGTCTAGGTAGGAGGAGGCTTTGACTAAGAATACCCCTAGTGTCTACACTTTGGAGCGAAAGGACTCGCTAAGTTGGGTTCAAAAAAGCGATGTCGGCGGGCGCGAGGAGGCGGAAACGGCTTTCGCGTTGTGTGTTACGCTCTAAGAAACCGACCTCAATATGCCCCGTCTTCAGTTCGTCATGGAGGAGGGCGCGCTCCGCCTCTTCTGTGTTCTCCGCCTCTCGCGCCTCTTCGGAGACGCTTCCAGCGCGAAAAGCCTCCTGCGCTCCCGCTATCCATGCAGAGAGGGCGCGGCGCAGAACCTGCTCCCGTGAGAGCGTGACATCCGCCTCCCCGTAACGCTCTAACATCCTGTCCTCGGCTAGGGCGGTTCCGGCTATCGCCGCCACGCCCGTTGAGGTGCGAAACTCGCCATCGTAGTTGAGGGCGTAGAAACTGTCTTGCGCGGGGGTTCTCCCCAACTCGGTGAAGAGGGCGCGAATGACGAAGGGCGAACTGGATAGAATGTCGCCAAACGCCTGCTTGAGGCGGCGACTGAGGGCGAAACCAATAAGCCGTTGCAGAGTCACATCGTCGGGGCTTCGCTCGAAGCCCTCTTGATGCGCCATCTGAATCACGCTCACGCGCACGTCCTCAATGTCCCCTTGCATTCCAATCGCGGAGAACATCTGACGGTCGTAGATTTCGTAGACCTTGCGTTGCCCTCGGCAGACGGTAAGGAGGTATAGCCCCTCCTCAACGCTCACGCCGATAACGGGGCTTCCTTCACGGAGCTTATTTTCAACGCTGTCTTTGCGGTAGCCGAAGGCTTCATCTCGTTCAAAAGGTGTGTACATGATTCCTCAAATGGGCGCAAATTGCGCCATTATTTTTTGCTGGGCAGGTTAATATGGTAAGAAGCCCATTACAGCATTGTCCGGTTCCGGTTTGACCTCTTCTTGTTTTACGGGCGGCTGACTAACGGGGATGAGAGGCAGTACAAGTTTATAGAGGTTGGGGTCAGGAGTATCAGCCACCTTCTCCATCGCCTCGCTCGCGCTCCTCATCCTAATATCCCACATCACTGCATAGATACCGCCCGCGACGCGCCAAAAGCCCAATGCCAAAGCCGCTACCGCATACGAAATCGCAACCCACTTCTTGACGGCGCGTTCTCGCAGGGCGCGAACCCCTGTCGGGCAGTTTTTCGTGATAACGCTTCCGTCGTCGCGTTGATAGAGGCGGACGCAGAGTCCTCCCTCGTGCGCTTGCAGAAGGTCTTCGGCTTCGCTCTGCGTCATGCCAGAGAGGTTGTAGACGTTCTGTTTACAGCCGTTGCAGTGGCGCACCCGCTCGTCGCCCTCCATAGCCTCCCACGACTCAAGGCACGGCGCGGAGATTTTTATCTCATCCAACAACGAAATGTTTGAACGCATAACGCTACCTCCCGATGGCTAGATAGTCACCGGTCTTTTCCGTTGTCCGATGGACGTGTCTATGCGCTCCACCAGTTCGAGCAGTTCCGATTCCGGCACGTCTTCAATGCCGTTCACGGAGATGGTTTTCGCGAGAGGTAACACCTTGTGCCAGCCTCCCGTCGCCGCGTCGAGGTCGGCGGCGATGTCCAGCAGATAGAGGGCTTCCGTAAGCGCCTCTTCGCGGGTCATCTCGTGGAAAGGCTTTTTGGTCTTGGAGATGTAGTCGAAGATACCGCGTATGTGCGTAGAGCCGCTACCCGCCGCGCCAAAGTCGGTACTCTCGAAACGCGCTCCCATACCGTCGTAGAAGAAGATACGCCCCTCATTGCGCTCTTTGTCGAAGGTAGAGAGGATAGGAATAAAGCCGCCGATACCCTGCATGGCTTCGGGGATTCCCGCTCGTATCACCTTAGCCAACTCCATCAGTTTGCCGTCCAGACTCATGGACTGTAGGTAGACGCGCTCGTAGAGTTTGAAGGAGGTACGCAGAAATCGCACCACCTCCATCGCCTTTGCGAAAGAGCCGGAGACAGAGAGGAGGATATAGTCGTCGAGGGGCAGAACCTTCTCCGCCTTGTCGTACATGACGGAGAAATTCGCCGTAGCGCGTCTATCTCCCACGTTCACGACTCCGCCGTTGTACTTTACGGCGATAACGGTAGTGCCGTGTGTGTCTATGAAGCCCGTCCCTGCGTGACTATCGGCGGGGCGCGGGTTTCGGGGGGGAGGCTGTGTCAGGGGGTGTCCGCTAGTTTCGAGCAGACTCCACAAATCGCCTTTAAGTTCCATACGGCTTCTTTCTACTCCCCGCTACGCTGTCGGTATTTGCGGGCGCTATCGGGGTCTATGCGTTGCATACGCTTGAGCAGGTCGTTGGTATCGGGGCGTTTGACATCGGGTTTACCGGGTCCTCCGCCATCTCCCTCTTTACGATTCGGCTCTACGGGAGCCGTCGGCATCTGCCGTCGCTCCTCGCCTCGAAATATCAGGCTCATGGTCGATTCTCCTTGATTACGCGAACTTTTCAATCCCGTATCGCTAAGTTCCCTCTCCGTTTCAGGGCATACGCGCTAACATAAGCCTAAATGGAGCGAGAAAACCTTCCAGTTTTGTGCATTCGCCCTGCCCCTTGCGAAGGGGTAGGGTTGGGAAGGGGTGGGTGTATAGCCCTAAGTTCCCTCTCCGTTTCGGGGAGGATTAGGGAGGGGCGGGCTTGGGGCGCTGCTCTATCATGGCGATAACCTCTTCTAGCGTCTCCGCCCCTGCCATCTCCGTATTCAAAACGGATACATTCTCTTCGACCAGCGGGTTCATATCGAAAAGATAGTCCTCTCCCTGATGTTGAAACGCGACTCCGTTCCATCCTATCTTCTGCACCGCTCTCGGAAACTTCTCTACAAACATACCGCGAAGAGCGGCACGGGTATTGCTAGGCGGGCAGGACATAGCAGCTTGAATGCGCCCGTCCGTCACCAGTCTCCGCATACTCCCCGCCTGCTCCAGCCCATAGTAGAGGCTCTGTTCCGGGTCTATGTCGTGGTAGGCGAGGTCGAGGCTCTGCATCGTGTCGTCGCCCCAATCTAGCCCTTGGGCTTCGCGAAACTCGTTCAGCAGTTGGTATTTCGCCACCCAGTCCAGCCTATCCGCCAGCGAAAAGACATCGGTTTCCAGCGCGGTTAGCACGCTGTCCCACTCTTGAAGAACCCAGTCGGTCTCTTCGTTCGCTCCATGTAACCGTTTTAGCGCCTCCTGTTGATACAGCCTCTGAACCTCTATCGCGGTCATGGCGGGGCGGGCGGAACACTCTAGCGTCTTTTTCAGCGTGATGTCCCGCGATACCTGCTTGACCGCCTGAATCGGGTTCGCAAGGCGAACGGAGGGGCGTATTCCCTCCTCAAGTAGAGTTATCACAAGGCAGGTTGCGCCGACCTTGAGCATCGTCGCGTATTCGCTCATGTTCGCGTCGCCGCAGATAACGTGGAGGCGGCGGTACTTGCGCGGCGTGGCGTGCGGTTCGTCGCGGGTGTTCACCAGCGGACGGTTGTGGAGGGTGTCCACGCTCGCCTCTACCGAGAAGTAGTCGGCGCGTTGCGAGATTTGATACGGGACGCGCTTATCGGCGGATTCGTTCTCCGTCCCTACTTTCCCCGCCCCCGCGTAGATTTGCCGCGTCGCGAAGAAGGGAAGTAGCCCCTGAATCAGCGCGTCTGTAGGAACCTCTCTCTGCATGAGGTAGCCTTCGTGGGTTCCATAACTCGCGCCGTGAAAATCGGTGTTGTTTTTGTAGAGGCTGACGCGCCTCCCCGCCCTCTCCGCGTACTTTTGCGCGGCGGCGAAGGCGATACGCTCTCCCGCTTTGTCGTGCGCCACAAGGTCGCGCAAGGAGCGACACTCTGGCGTAGCGTATTCGGGGTGTCCGTGGTCGTTATAGAATCGCGCTCCATTGACGAGAACCCTATCGCTTCGCTCCTCCTCCCGTGAACGCATAGGCGCGCCGGGCGCATCGAACTGCGCGTCGTCCGGGTTGGTAGAGAGGTGGGCTACAGAGAAGCCCCGCATATCCTTACGCGGGTCTTCCCCCCGATAGTTCCATCCGCCGACAGAAGGTATGGGGCAGTTCTGAACAACCTGAATACTCTCGGTTATCCAGTCGTTTGCGCCCAATCCTTCTACGACAATTCCGTATTCGGTTTCTATGCCTGTTAGTCGGTTCATATCTGCATTATACCCCTACTTGCCCGACAAGCGCCCTGCCGCCGCCCTATCCAACAGCCACGTCGCCCGCCCCGCGACAGGTAGCGCCGCTTGCGACGGTAAGTCCAACGGACGCGCCTCCCCTTCTAAAACTTGCGCCAGCGTATCCGCCTTGTCTGCGCCGCTCACTAAAAATAGAATCTGCTTGGCGTGGTTCAGGAGAGGATAGGTGAAGGTGAGGCGCGGGACGAACGGCTTTAAGCCCGGCTCCGCAGGAATCACGAGGCGAACTCGCTCTTGCAAGGAGGCTTTATGCGGAAACAGCGAGGCGCAGTGTCCGTCCGACCCCATGCCGAGCAGAACGAGGTCGAACGCAGGAATCGCTTCATTGGGGAAGAGGGCGCGTATCTCCGCCTCATAGCGATACGCCTCCGCGTCCAGGTCGTCGCTCTCTCCGCGCATACGGTGAGTGTTCTCCGCAGGTAGAGGAACCTTCGAGAGAAGCGTCTCTAGCGCCATACGGAAGTTGCTATCCGGCGAGTCGGGCGGAACGGCGCGTTCATCCCCAAAAAACAGGTGAACCCGCCCCCAATCTATCGAATCTCGGAACGGAGGTTCTGAAAGAAGCGCGTAGAGTAGCGCGGGAGTGGAGCCGCCCGCAAGAGCCACGCGAAACAGCCCCTTAGACTGATGCGAGAGAGCCGCGAAGCGATAGGCGGCGGATTCGCTTATCCCCATTTTGTCTTGAAACACGACTGTTTGAAACTGCACTGTTTTTTGCATAAGTCCCTTATACGAAAAGAGGGGGGAGGCTCAGTAGTTACTCATAGACTACTCTTCTTTCAACGGCGCTGTGAACTCAGGAGGCGCGGGGTAGCGAAACCGCGTCTCGTTTCCCGCCTTCTGGTCGGGCGGGCCTCCCGTGAACTTCCCTGTCGCGCCGACGCTGTAGACCACAAATCCCGCGCCCTCCCTGCGATACCTTAGCGGCTTTCCATCGAAGGGGTCTACGAATTTCGGCATGGATGCGCCGTCTAGTTTTTCAGGAAACGCGCCATGTTTCGCCTTCCATGCGAGAAGAAACGCTCCGGCGCGGGTGACTTCGGCTGTCGCTTTCATTCGCGTCCGTAGCTGGTCGTCATGAAACGTACTCAAGTTGGAGGTCTGTGCAAACATGAGTTTCGGATTGCTGTCTTTTTCGAGCTTAGTATGCGCTAATTGAAACACAGGGGCGCTTTGCCAGTAGGGGAGGTCAGCCGCCGCTATCAGACTGTAGGCGCATCTCAACAACACGCGGCTATTTGCATAGATGAACGCGCTCCAATCCTCCAGTGATGGTTGCTTATTGTCGGGCATAAATGTATGCCGATACTCTTCTTTTCCCTTACGCGAACCCTTTTTGTGAAAAAAATCAAGCATCACAATATCGCAACCTGCCATAAGCTTCAGTGCGTTGCGGAGGCTGTGCGGCTGGTAATCTCGTTGGACTGTAGCCTGAACCGCCTCGGCGACCTTAGCATCGCCGCCAGAAAGACAGAGCATCCTCTGAAAGCCGCTGAGAGCAATGCTATCCAGCGAATTAGCCTCCATGCAACCCACCTGCTGGCTTTCCGCGGAGATGTGCCTCGCCACTTGAAAACCTAGCGCCTGATTACGTATCGCTTCCAATATCTTGTTATCGTACGTCATTAACCGGCTCTCCGCCGCTATTAAGCGAGCGGCGAAGCGCATCTCTATGTGTTCAAATGTCGGCGTCCATTGCGGAGTCGTCCAATCCCTTACAAATATACACTGCGGACGCGCTACTGCCTGATGGACAAGCGATACCACATCGGAGCGGCTCTTCAAAGCGCGGCGTAGCCGCTCGAACTGTTCAGGCGACAGAACGCCGCGCTGACCGCTATATTCGATAATCTTATCGTCTTTACTGAGCGGTTTCGCTTCGAGTATCTTTGTGAGTTTTGTATAGAGTGGCGCGGCGTTTTGGTTAGGCGGCGGTAGCGGCGCTTGCAACTCTTTCGGCGTAGTCGGGATGCCCGCCCTCTTTGCGGCGGAGAGGTCTTGCGCGAACGACTTTCCGTTATCGTCCGCTAAGATGGGCGGAGGAGAGCCTATCAGCAGAGTCAGGCAACATAAGCCCGCCGTTATCCAGCGTTTGCCGCTTCTCATAGCGATTTCTCCCTTAACCAGACACTATCTTCGAGACCTCCGCGAAGTCGGATTTCAGATGCGCGTAGAGCGACTGATACACCCTGTGATAGCGGTCGTAGGTTGCGTGAGCGGCGGGGTTCGGCTCTGTGGAGGCGTTGACGCGAATCGTAGCCCGACACGCCTCCTCTACCGAGGTATAGACCCCTGTTCCGACTCCCGCAAGCAGGGCGACTCCAAGCGCGGGACCCTCGTCCACATTGATGGTGACGTGCGTGTAGCCCGAAACGTCCGCCTGTATCTGCCGCCAAAACGGGCTACGCGCCCCGCCGCCGGAGGCGCGAACCTGCGTTATCGGGACGTTCATGCCTTCCATAATCTCAAACGAGTCGCGTAGACCGTAGGAGACTCCCTCTAGCACGGCGCGGGCGACATGGCTTCTATCGGTGCGGCGCGTGATACCGAAGAGAACGCCTCTGGCATTCGCATCGGCGTAGGGGGCGCGTTCGCCCGTGAGGTAGGGCAGAAGTATCAGCCCCTCGCAACCGACGGGAGCCTGCTCCGCCTCCGCGCAGATAAGTTCATAGGGGTCGCGCCCTGTGGCTTGCGCCACCACCTTTTCGGGTTGGCAGTAGGCATCGCGATACCACTGAAGCGTCCCCCCCGCCGAGAGCATAACCCCCATCAGATGCCACTTGCCGGGAACGGCATGACAGAACGTGTGGAGGCGCAACTGAGGGTCTACTACAGGCGCATCGCTAAAGGCGAAGACCACGCCGGAAGTCCCGACGGTAGACGAGACAATTCCCGTCTCCACAATGCCGTTTCCAATCGCGCCCGCCGCCTGGTCGCCGCCGCCGCCCACTACCGGAGTGCCAACCGCCAGCCCCGTCAGGCGAGAGGCGGCTTCGGTGATGCGCCCGCTTATCTCCTGCGACTCGTAGGACTTGGGCATCCAACTCTTGGGTATGCCAATAGCGTCTAGTATCTCATAAGCCCAGTCGCGGTTACGGACATGGAAGAGGGCGGTTCCGGAAGCGTCGGAGACCTCCGTCGCGAACTCGCCCGTCAGCTCATAGCGGATGTAGTCTTTTGGCAGGAGAACCTTGCGTACTTTCGCGTAGGTCTCCGGCTCGTGATTGCGTAGCCAGACGATTTTGGGCGCCGTAAATCCGGTTAGCACGGGGTTGGAGAGTTGCTCGACGATTTTGTCGCGCCCGATGGTCTCGGTTATCCAGTCGCATTCGGCTTGAGTGCGCTGGTCGTTCCAGAGCAGGGCGCGACGCAACACTTGACCGTTTTCGTCTAGGAATACAGAGCCGTGCATCTGCCCGGATAGCCCGACTCCTTTGACCTCTCTGGGGTCTACCCCGCTATCCGTTAGAACCTTGCGAACCGTCGCGAAGGTCGCTTCTCGCCAGTCGGATGGCTCCTGCTCGCTCCAGAGGGGCTTGGGGCTGTAGAGCGGGTACTCCGCCATGGCGCGGGCTAATACGCGCCCGGTCTCGTCTATGAGAATCGTCTTTGTGCCGCTTGTGCCGATGTCAATCCCAACAAGATAGGACATGAGTCTCCCGCTCCTAAAGAATATATTTGCTTAAATCTTCGTCTTTCACAATGCTATCGAGGCGCTTGCGGACGTACTCCGCATCCACCTTGATGTAGGTCTCCTCTACCTCCGGGGCTTGGAACGAGACCTCTTCTAATAGCCGCTCCATGACAGTATGAAGGCGACGCGCCCCTATGTTCTCGCTAGAGCGGTTGACCTCGGCTGATACCCGCGCCAACTCGGTGATGGAGTCTTCGGTAAACTCTACGGTTATGCCTTCCGTCAACAAGAGCGCGGCGTATTGGCGAGTGAGCGCGTTGCGCGGCTCGGTGAGTATCCGTTTGAGGTCGTCTTCGGTCAGGTTTTCCAACTCGACGCGAATAGGAAGTCGCCCCTGTAGTTCGGGGATGAGGTCGGAGGGCTTGGAGACGTGAAACGCTCCCGCCGCAATGAAGAGAATGTGGTCGGTTCGCACAGAGCCGTGCTTTGTGTTGACGGTAGAGCCTTCAATAATGGGAAGAATATCGCGCTGAACCCCTTCGCGAGAGACATCGGGACCTCCGCCTGAGCGTCCCGCTTTCGCGATTTTGTCTATCTCGTCAATGAAGATAATGCCCATCTGTTCGGTGCGTGTAATGGCTTCCCGTGTGACGTTATCCCTATCTATAAGGTGTTGCGCCTCTTCATCGGCGAGCATCTGCTTGGCTTCTCCGATGGTCACTTTCCTCTGCTTGGACTTTTTGGGGAGGACATTGCCTAGCATGGATTGAAGGTCGTTGCCAAAATCCTCCATCCCCTGCCCCATTGGAAATATCTGCACAGACGAGGGCGCAGACTCCTCTATCGTCACCTCAATCTGCTGTTTATCCAGAAGCCCGTCTTCAATCTGCTTGCGGAGTTTCATTCGGACGCGCTCAATACGTTCGTTGTCAACGCGCTCGTCCTGCGCGTCCTCTTCTGGGGGCGAACCTATCTCTGGGAGGGGGATGTTTGGGCGTGGCGAGGAGGGGTTCGCGTCGCGCTTAAAAATCTGCTCGAAGTACTGCCGTAGGGCTTGGGCGCGCTCTTCGCTCTCTTCACTGCCCTGTTTTTTGCGCTTGGCGGTCTTGAGGGGTTGTAGAATGTCCAGAATTCTATCGATGGCGCGTTCTTCCGCTTTGACGCGCACTTCCGCGAGTTTCTCCTGCTCCACCATGCGAATGGCTATCTGCAAGAGGTCTCGCACCATCGAATCTACGTCGCGCCCTACGTAGCCGACCTCGGTGAATTTGGTGGCTTCCACCTTGACGAAGGGGGCGCGGGCGAGAAGCGCTAGGCGACGCGCTATCTCCGTTTTGCCGACTCCGGTGGGCCCTATCATCAGGATATTCTTGGGTATCACCTCGTCTCGCAGGTCGTCTGGCAGGCGGCGGCGACGGTAACGGTTTCGTAGAGCGACGGCGACAGCGCGTTTCGCGTTTTTTTGTCCAATGATATATTTGTCTAACTCCGCCACAATCTGGCTAGGAGTCAGTTCGTCCGTAATTTCAGGCATCTGGTTGAGGCTATCCTTAAATGTGTTGGGTCTATTATACCCTTGTCTCTCCTAGCCCTCAACCCTCTTTCTGCGATAGGCTTGTCAGAATAGGGAGAGGTTAGGGTGGTCAGACTAAAGCCTAGCGCGACACCCCGCCCTTCGCCCCTGCCACCACCGCCTCAATCTCAGCGCGAGTAGCCAGCAGAATATCGCCCGGTATGGTGTGCTTGAGCGCCGCCATCGCTGTTCCGTACTCCATTCCTTTTCGCAAATCGCCCGACAGATAGCCGAACAGAGTTCCCGCAGAGAATGCGTCTCCCGCCCCTATTCTATCCACTATCTGCCCCAACGGGTATGCCGATACCGAATACGCCCCTTTGTCATCTATCGCGCGCGCGCCGCCCTCCGAACAGGTGACGACCACCGAGGGAACCCCGAAACGCTCCTTGAGTTGACGCGCCGCGGACTCTGCGCTCCCCTCTATTCCAAACACGGTTTTCGCATCCGATTCAGGGCAGAAGAGTAGGTCTACTTTGGGGAGTATTCGTGATAGCGTCACCTTCGCCGCATCCGGAGACCAGAGTTTGGCGCGGTAGTTTACGTCAAAGGAGACCAACTTTCCCGCGTCCTTTGCAAAGCCTACCGCGAAAGAGACCGCCTCCGCGCAACTATCGCTCAACGCTGTCGTGATTCCGGTGAGGTGGAGAAGGCGCGAGTTTTCGATGTGGTCTACCGAAACATGGTCGGGGCGAATAGTGCAGGCTGAGGAGTTCGCTCTATCGTAGTGGACGTTTGTGGCGCGAGGCGAAGTCCCGAAATCTATGAAGTACAGCCCCGCCCGCGCAGAGGACTTCTTGTCCCAGTTTACGGCGGAGGTGTCTACGCCCCAACGCCGAACCTCGTTCTCAATACGATGCCCCAGCGGGTTATCGGGGAGTTTACTCCACCATGAGGCGCGCAAGCCAAGCCGAGCCAGCGCAATCGCCGTATTCGACTCGGAGCCTCCCATTCGCACATCTAGCGATACCGCCTCTTCCAGCCGCCCAAAGCTGGGGGGGCTAAGTCGCCACATCGTCTCGCCAAAAGTTATTACGTCCCAAGGTCGCCTGTTAATGTTCTTAGTTCTCCCTTAATGTTTTGGGGTTGCTTTCCAGCCCTTTTAAGTCCTGACACCCTAAATCTGACGGTTATCCCACTCCGCAGTCGCGAG
This sequence comes from uncultured Chthonomonas sp., assembly GCA_903821495.1. Taxonomy (GTDB): domain Bacteria; phylum Armatimonadota; class Chthonomonadetes; order Chthonomonadales; family Chthonomonadaceae; genus CAIJLM01. The sequence goes on from CAIJLM010000366.1 coordinate 10,968, forward strand.
GTATCCTGCATCCACTACGTGAGCGATGCCCGTTATCCCAGACGAGTCGTCGGTAGAGAGGTAGAGAGCCGCCTTCGCGATGTCACGCGGGGTCAGGAGACGAGCGAGAGGGACACGCGCTGAACGGCTCTCAAGGGTGGCTTCTGGGTCGGAGGTTTTGCTGACGTGATAGCGAAACAGGGGCGTGTCTGTTATTCCGGGACAGACACAGTTGACGCGAATCCCGAATCGCGCATAGTCTAGCGCCAACGCCTTGGTGAGCGTCATCACCGCGCCCTTTGAGGCGACGTAGGAGGGGGTATTAGCCTGCCCCACGAAACTCGACACGGAAGCCATATTGACGATAGTAGCGCCCTCCGACTGCTTGAGATGAGCGATACCGTGCTTCACCGTAAGGAAGATAGACTTGACGTTCACACCCATAACCTCGTCCCACTCCGCCTCTGTACACTCCTCAAGGGGCTTCACTAGGACGATACCGGCGTTGTTGACGAGGTGGTGCAACGCCCCGTAAGCGGCGAGCGTTCCCTCTATCGCCTTCTGAACCGCCGCCTCTTTGGAGACATCCGCGACAAAGAGTTCCGCCTCACCGCCCGCCTTGCGAATGTGAGTCAGCGTCTCGCGTCCCTTTGCCTCATCGCACTCGACAAGCGCCACTTTTGCGCCCTCTTCTGCGAAGAGTTCCGCTATCCCCCGCCCAATGCCTGACCCTGCGCCCGTCACAAAAGCGACGCGCCCCTCTAGCCGTCTGTTTGACATCGCTCTCTCCCTCTAACCTTGTAACCGCGTTAGCATCGCGTCACGCTTCGCCTGAAAGCCCTTACTCTCCAAAACCTCTGGATTCAGAAGACCGAAAGGAGTTTCGCCCCGCATCACGGAGAGTATGGAGTTTGCGGCAAGGTCGCCCATCGCCGCGAAACACTCCTCCGTCCAGCAGATAGAGTGCGGCGCGAGAATCACGTTCTCCATCTGTAGTAGCGGGTTATCGAGCGCGGGAGGCTCCTCCTCAAATACATCTAGCCCCGCCCCCGCGAACGTTCCATTTTGTAAGGCTTCAATCAAGTCTTTTTCGTTCACAATGGGACCCCGCGCCGCGTTCAGAAAGTAGGCGGTTGGCTTCATCAGGCGAAACAGGTCTTTATGGATAAGCCCCTGCGTCTGTTCGTTGAGTAGGCAGTGAATAGAGACGTAGTCGGACTGCGAGAACACCTCCTCCAGAGTCGCGGCGCGTAGCGCTCCCGCCCGCTCCAACGCCTCGTCGGAAACAAAGGGGTCGTAGGCGAGAATTTTCATGCCAAACGGCTCTACGAGGCGGCGAAGCTCTCTTCCCTGCCCGCCATACCCTACTATACCGAGAACCTTGCCCGAAATCTCCGTCCCCTGATACCGCCCTCTCTCCTGCCAACGCCCTTCGCGCACAAGCCTGTCTTTGATGAACATACGCCGGCTGAGGGCGAGCATCATCCCCAAAACGCCCCCCGCGACGGGTAGGTCGGTGGCTCCTCTGGTTATCGTAAGAAGGACATCGTTCGCGGTGAAGGAGGGTACATCGCACATATCGTACCCCACTCCAAACCGCGCCACAACTAAGAGCCGCTCCGCGCCCTCCGCGAAGGTCTCCGCTCTCCATGCCGCCCCAAGCGAAAGGACTGCGTCTGTTTTGGCTATCTGGTCGGGGGTGACGGGAGTTCGGTGTTCTGCGAAAAAGGCGTACTGGCTGGAAGGCTCCGCCCCAATCGCGCCCAAGCCGATGTCTTTATAGGTGAGTTCTCCGCTCGGCGTAAGAAAGTCGCGAGTAATGCCTATTGCAAATCGGTTGTCCGTCGTCACAGCCATAGTTTGAACGCCTCCTCGCGTTGCAATGCGTTAAGATTTTCTCGAATTGCGCGAATCATAAGGGACATATCCGCGCCCAAGCCCACCATGCGGAAGCCCTCGTCACGCCGCCGAATGGAGTCCTCAATGCTTCGCGACATGACACCTGTCGCAATCTGTTTCGCCTCCGCTTTGGCGCGTACTTCTAAAATGCGTTCGCCCACTCCCTCGCCCTCCCATTCGCCAAGATAGCCGTAGGAGGCGGAGAGGTCGGCGGGTCCGAAGAATATCGCCTCTAAGCCCGGCGTGTCTAGTATCGCGTCTATCTCTTCCACCGCGCCACGTGTCTCGATAAGCGGAATGACGAGCGTCTCCTCATTGGCGCGGAGTAGGTACTCTTGAAACCCAAGCCCCCACTTTACGCACCTGTCGCCCGCCACGCCACGCACTCCGACGGGAGGATACTTCCCGTAGCGCATGGCGGCTTGAACCTCCTCCGCGCTCTGCGCGTAGGGAACAATCACGCCGTGCGCCCCCATGTCCAACGCCCGCTTAATCGAACTCATCTCGATATTGGGAACGCGCACAATGGGAGTCGTCTCAGTGCCGCGGACAACGCGCAGATGCTCAATCACCTCGCGAAAGTCCTGATGCCCATGCTCCATATCGATACAGACCCAGTCCAAGCCAAGAGCCACCGCCGCCTCGGTGATGGAGGGGCTTTCTACTGTGACCCAGAGACCGTAGTTCGTCCCTTTTTGTCGAAAACGCTCACGCAAACGGTTGCCTGTGTGCAATAGGTTATCTCCCTGTTATCTCAAATGATACGCCATCCGTAGAGGATTTAGCGAGGAATGCGGCGCGTTTGCCCTGCGTTCCTTGATGCGGCTGGAGTTGCGCCATCTCTATACCTGCGTCTGTGACTGCGGTTATCGCCTCGTCCACATCCTCCACTGCGAAGCAGAGATGGTGTAGCCCCCCTCCGTGTTGAAGCAGATGCGCGTAGAGCGGGTGGGAGGGGGCTAGCGGCTCGACGAGTTGCAGATGCGTGTTGCCCATATCAAGATGCGTTAGGCGAATCGCGCCCGCGTTCACCACTTCACTTAACAGAACAGGAAGCCCCAAACGGTCGCGGTATACCTTGAGAGCCTCTTCCGTATTCGCTACCAAAATCGCAACGTGGTCTAGCCCTTTGAACATGGTTCTCTCCTATGCAGAGTTGGTTTGAGCCTTGCGGCGTACTGCTATTTCGCTAAGAAGACGCTCATACCCTGCAATAAAGTTATTACGAAAGAGTTGAACGGGTCCATAGTCAGCAAATGCCTCCACTGGCATAGCGCCCTCCTCATAAGCGGTGCGAAAATCGGGTAGCGTGTCCAGAAGCGTCTGCAAAATAGGGGAGGGGGTCTCCACTCCAATGCGTGATACGACACGGGACTCCGCCTCTATTAACTCCTGAGCGGCGCTCCAGTTAATAGTAATGTGTACGTCGCCGCCCACAAAATCGGTGAAGTGGCGCGTGGTTCGCGCCCCGCCGCCTAGCAGGGTCGCCGCGTAGCCGCGCTTTTGGAGAAGGCGATACTCTTTGCGCCCTACTGCGCTACCCGCCCACTCTAGCGTTTCGGCGGGGATTTCGATTCCCTCCCTGCTTACCAGTTTGGCGAGGTACTCGTCAAAAATGCCCGTGATGTGCGTGACGTAGACGGGGGGGTGATGTCCGGTCTTTTGCGCCACCTCCTTGCACAGTTCGCAGAGGGCGATAGTCTGGTCTATTGAGAACACCTCCGTCGCGCAGAGGGGGAGGTTCTCCTCCGCAAGAGTTCGTATCGCTTTCAGCCCTGCCTCCGTGACTGGGATTTTGGTCATAAAGTTGGGGCCCAACGCACGGTAACGGAGAGACGCTGATATAATCTCATCTGCGTCTTCGTCCTTGCGCGGGTCGCTCTGAATGGTGACAAAGCCTTGCGTCCCCCCGCTTTCTTCATAGAGCGGCAGGAAGCGATGGATAAGCCGTTTTGTCGCATCCATACAGACTCTGTCCGCCACCGTATCGTCGTCTGTGGATTCGGCTATAGCGCGATAGATTATCGGCGTAATGAAATCGGGTTCGACTTTGAGCAGTTTGGCGCAGTAGGTTGGGTTGGTCGTGCAGCTGATAGCTCCCGCTTCTATGGCGAGGTCTATCTCACTCTCGGAGGGGTTGTTTATCCAGAATCGAGTGGGAGTCTCGCGGGTTACACGGTGAAAATAGCCTGTAGACATTTCTAAATAGTACCTCTCGTACAGCGAGAACTTTTGAATTAGAGCCCCTGCGTAGCCCTCGCCCCCTGCCCTGCGGGCTTGCCTATCCCGATAATGGTTCAGGGGGGATAGGCGAGGGTTTGAGATAGGAATTGGGAGTGATTCCGCTTTCTACCTATACTGCAAGGCTTCCGCACTGACCCAGCCACCCCATCCCAACCCTTGCCCCTTCACAAGGGGAAGGGCGAACGCCGAAACTGCAAGGCTTCCGCACTCCTCAAAAGTTGGCGGTAAACGGGAGTATTGCAAGTCTCCCCTTTGTGAAGGGGGAGATTTAGAGGGGGTGGCTGGGTCAGTGCGATAAGCCTCCCGCTATCTACCCGCCCCTGAACCCAAAACAGGACAGGGGAGGCTGAGTAGTTACGTTTGATATTTAGAAGCCTGTGCGTGTTGTTCCAAGTTTGAGTACTTTTCGCGTATTTCGCGGTTCATTCCCAAAAGAGCGTCTCTTACGAAACGAGGCTTGAATGGTTAGAGCGGATAGGGTATCCTAACCTAGTTCGCTGAATTTGTCAATAGCCTTTCTTATCTCATTAACCCGATTTTGTCGCGCGATTGCGACTTCCGATAACATCGCTCATAGGAGAGCCACTATGTCTGCGCCCATACGTATCCATCCCGACAACCCCAAGATATTCGAGTTCCGCGGGAAGCCTATCGCACTCGTCACCGCTTGCGAACACTATGGGGGCGTAATGAACCGCCCCTTCGACGGCGAGCGGTATCTCGCGGATACGGCGGAGCGTGGAATAAACTACACACGCCTCTTCACGCTGTTTCGAGAGCTTCAGTCCGCCGCAAATCCTTACTCTACCTGCAAGCCGGAATCTACCGACTATATCGCTCCGTTTGAGCGGGTTGGAAGAGAGCGGGCGCTGGATATGCAGCCCAAATACGACCTTGATAGATGGAATCCTGAGTTTTTGGAACGCCTACATCGCTTCCTCTCCAAAGCGTCGGAGTGTGGCGTAATTGTGGAGTTGGTTCTTTTCAGCAACACCTACGGACCCGATGGGTGGAGCCTGAATCCGCTTCACGCCTCTAATAATCTTAACGGAACGGAGAGCATTCCCTGGTATCAGTACAACACCTTGCGACACCCTGCGCTTCGACGCTATCAAGAGGTCTATCTTCGGCGTATGATAGAGGAGGTCAACTGTTACGATAACCTGCTTATCGAGATATGCAACGAGCCGGGTGGCGGGGTGGGGGCGGCGGACGCGCCTGAGCCGGAAGAGGTGAATGCGTGGCTAGACAGCATGATACGCATGGTTCGAGCGATTGAGGCGACGCTACCGAATCAACATCTTATTGTGGGGCAGGAGGCGTTCGCCTATAAACTGAGAGAAGAGGCGTTTAACCCCATTGATGTTCATCAGTTCTGCGCCCGCTCTTTTGGAGAGATGGACTACGATGCGGTGAATATGCACCCGCTTTCCAACATGAAGCACGCGGGTAAGACCTACAATCTTGGCAGGTTTATGCACGCTCAGATGCGGCTACGCGAATATCGCGACTACTGCCTCGACCTTTATGACGAGCCTAAGCCTTTGAACCTAGATGAAGACAACTGCGCCACTCAGTACCGTAGCCTTTTGGGTTGGACTATCCATCGTAAACGCGCTTGGACTGCGCTCCTCTCTGGCGCTCACTATAACCTGATAGATTTTTCGATACTTCCCTGCCTCCCGACGGGAACCGACGATTCACAACGGTATCTGCGCTCTTGTATCGGCTTTCTTACGCGGTTTGTTCACACCTTCGATTTGGTACATTCGCGCCCTTTGCGGGGTGTCGCCCTGTCTGTTCCGAACGCTGTCTGCGAGTCGGTCTTCGGGGTTATGGGCGAGGACTTTGCGGTATATCTTGCGGATGCGCGTGAGATTGAGGATGCCGATTTAGGGTCTCCCATTCGCGGAACTCTCGAACTCAAGGCTCCTACTGCGCTCTATGGGGTCTCCTGTATCAGTCCGCTTACCGGAGCGGTCTCGCCGGAAGTTGCAATCTCCTCAGTGGAGGGCGTTTTGACAGTGACGCTTCCAGAGTTTCAGCACGACATTGTAGTAAGAGCGCGGAAGGTTGCTGTCGTTGGATAGAGCCGCTCGGTTTAGGTCAAAAGCCTAGCGTGCGACCACATCTTTTATCGTAATTACTCAGCCCCCCTTCGGGG
>CAIJLM010000367.1 GCA_903821495.1 uncultured Chthonomonas sp.
CTCCTTGAAATTAGGTTGCCTCTTTTCAGAGAAATCCCCTCAAATTACGACAGCGGCTCCTGTTTCTCCTGCCTCAATGAGCCTACTATCCGCTATCTCTGCAATATCGTATCCCCCCGTCACCGCTTTATCAGCCAAACCTCCGTAAGGCGAGACTGTTCGCGCCAGTTGAGAGTCGGCTCAAAAGCGGGGTCGAAAGTCAGCGTGATAGCGCCGTCGCGATAAAGCCCTCGCGGCACAGAAAACTCCTTGATTTCTCCGATACGCCTACCGTTCAACGTGGGCGCTAGACGAACGCCATTGACTTTAAGGGGGCAGTCGCCGTAGCCTGTCGTGCGGACAACGTAGTCGGATTGCGGGTCGAGCGCGACGTATTTCAGAACGGTGAAGAAACCCGCATCGCTGAACCAGGACTGTCGGGAACGCGCCAGAGCGTTATTTCCAATCCAGAACATGAGACCCGGTAGCGCCGCGTTGTCTACATCGAGGAGGGGAGCAGCCACCCTCTCATTTCTTACTTCGCGCGGCGACTTCGCAATGTTCCCGATGTCGTCGTAGAAACTGCCAGAGCCAGGGGTCTCCCACTTCGCCAGCGACTCTAATCGAGCGACCTTCTCCCTCTCCGTAACCATCTTCTTAACCTTCGCCATCTCATCCTCAAGCCACCAGCGGTTATTGAGCGGATAGTTCACGAAGTCTAGCACACATCCGCGCTCTGCGCTACAAGCGTGGTATTTCGCCATGCTACTCTGCAACCCGATAGACTTGTACAGGTCGTCGCAGAGTTGGGCGATTTTCGCGTTGAGTTCAGGGCGAATAGGCGCGGTTTCTGCGCGTTTGAGCGTTTGAAGCGCCTGTTCAGTCGCCTTCTCGGAGCCGATAGTGCGCGATGTAAGCATCTGCGCGTTCGCCTCCGCCTCCAAGTCCGATTCGTAACCAAGGCGCTTGCGCGTATACATATCGTAGTAGGCGCGAAGCAGGCACATCTGCCACCGCCAGTTGGCGCGGAGGTTCGGAGACCTCTCCTCTAGCCCTCGCCACAGCGCGAAAGTAGCGTCCACCCCGCCATTGTTCGCCAGCGAACCTTCCCAGTTCCGCTCAAACGCGAATATCCCTGCGGCGGCGGATTCAGCGACCTCCTCGCCAAAGAAGAGGCGGCAGTACTCCGTCAATACGACGTTGATATTCGCGGACTTGTCCCACGTCAATGCGCTCCACACGATTTTGTTCACGTCGTCGTGAATGCCGTCGGAGTAGCTGATGAATCCCTCTGTGAAGGGCGCTGTGTCTTGAATGACGCGCTGAAAGAAGAGCGGGCGCGGGTTCGCGCTCTCTCGCCCCAACGTGAAGGAGAGCGCGGGATCCCAGTAGGGAACGGGGAACTGACACCTTACGTTGTGCGTAATGTCCGGGTAGTCGCGAATTGGGTACTGCTTCGGGAGTCTCGCCCGCAACTCCATGAGAGGCGGGCTAGAGGGTCCCGCCACCAGTCCGCCTAGCCATACGGGGCGGTTTCGCTCTATCCATAGGTACACGTCGTCCTGTTGCGCGGGGCTGTAGCCCTGCATAGAGAGCCACACTTTCGCTTTGGGGTGATGACGCGCTAATAGGCGGGAGAGGTCGGCGAGGTAGGGTATTACGAGTTCCGCCGCATTGTCGCCGGGGTCGCCTCCCGCCACGAAAACGCCCGTAAGCGTCGGGCAGTCGCGAAACAGGCTTTCGTGTTCGCGCAAGGCTTTCGCTCGTAGCGTCGCGTTCTTTAGGTCGAAGTCTGCGGGAGCCCAGAGCCAGTAGTCCTGCCCGTAGCGTTCGCATGAGCGGCTAATATCTACGTTCATCTTGGCGCGGGGGTAGGCGTTCACCGTTGGGCGGTCGTCCTGAAAGGGGATTCCCTCCACGCTGTTCGAGCCGAAAAGCGCCAGTTCGCGAATGTACTGGTCAAACTGCGCGGGAGTCCATGCGTCGTAGGAGTTCGCCTGAGCGCGGTAGCCAAGTTGGTGTCCGCGTATCGGGTAGTCGGGCGAGGAGACGAGGTTGAACGGCGCTGGAAGACGTACGCTACCTTTCGAGAAGGCTAGGTTTCGCAAGACGCGCCCGACTCCAAACAGCGCCCCACGCGCATCGGCGCCGTATATCCAGAGGATAGGCTGATTGGGGCGCACAAAAGGGAGCGCTTGCGGGTTCTTAGACCCGGCGGAGATGAGGTAAGGGAACGCCTCTGTAGAAATATCTGTGTTGGGTCCCGATGCTTCGGTGGCGATGCCGTACCCCTCCGCTTTTTTGGTACGCGCTCGTCCCGGGATAGAAACTTCCCAGAAGATAGAATCTTTACCGGAGAGAACCACTATCGCCCACCCTTCCGAGGGAAACTTTGTCGCTATCTTCCAACGAACGCCAGAACGCTTCTCCGTCTCCTCCATCAAGACAGCGGCGGCGGTTCGCTCCGCCAACGGCGCGATATTCGCCTCGCGAACCACAATCGTGGCGCGGGTCAAGTCTATCGTGGTATCGGCGCGGGCGAACTGCGAACAGAGGGCGAACCAGACGGCTACTAAGACGCGGGGGAGCGTGGCGAAACCTCTGGTATCGCCTCGTGGTATACTCATTGATATTACTCCTAAAAGAGGACGAAAATGAAAAGATGGCATATAGTTGGCGGTTTAGTCGGGGTTTTCCTGCTGTCTCCGGCTCTTATCTGCGCCAAGCAGGAAGACGACCCGCTCTGGGTGAAACGCCTTGCGGCGGCGAAGGCTCTTGCGAAGAGAGAGGGCTTTCCGCTCTCGCTCTCTGAAATTCCGAAGCGCAACGTTCCAGACGCGGGTAACGCGGCGACCTACATCCGCCTTCTCAATGAAATCGGGAAGAAAAACCCTCTACCCGGAAAAGACATACTGTTTATACACGGCGATATGCAGAGCGAACGCCCTCTCTCCCCGCAACAAGCAAGCCGAGCTAAAGCCATTTTCGCAAGTAGACCGGATGTCCTCCTAAATATTGAGAAGGCGGTAGCGTGTAGCAACTACTACGTACCATTACAGGAGGTTTTCGGTGGCGAGACGGGGAAAACCTATCCGATTTTTCCTCTTGGCGCTGGCTTACGTTCTTCGGAGCGATGGCTAAACGCGAAAACTGGACTACTGCTTGCAGAGGGGCGAATCAAGGAGGCGATAGCCAATCAGACGAAGGCGCTTCATTTGGCGCGTGTCGCGCAACAGACTTCTTCTTTGATGGAAGTTTTGGTGGCTAACGCTCTTAACACGGTAGCTCTGAGAGGAATGGAGAAGATTCTGCTCTCTGCGGGAGGCAAGCCTAATATAGCGCAATCGGTTGAGGAGGCGATACAGCGAGAAAAGAGCGGATTCTCGTTTCAAAACACGCTTCGTTGTGAATTGGCTATGCACTTAGGCATGGAAGAGGGATTGCGAAAAGACACAGCGAGCCATACAACCGCGCAAACCTTTCCTACTCCCGATTTCAAGGCGCAGATGAAGAAATTCCACTACCCCGATGACCCCAAACAGATTGCGGAACGCTATATTAACGCGAACGAAACCGCTCTTATTCTAAAATTCC
>CAIJLM010000368.1 GCA_903821495.1 uncultured Chthonomonas sp.
CCTACGACTGGATTGCGAAAGAGGCGAAGTAACGAGCAACGGGAGGCTTACTCTTCTGGCTTCTCGCCCTTGAAGCCTTGAAACCCGCGTGGGCGGTGAAACACAGGCGGTTCCAACCATTTGAGCAGTTCTAAGAGTAAGGTTTCCAATAGGCGCCGCTCTTCAGGGGGTAGCCTTTTCTGTGACAAAAGCGCCTGAATCTCCTGAACTTCCCTCTGACAACGCGCCATTTCAGCCCGATAATGCGCGAGTTGCTTCCGCCATAGCCTGAGCGTATCGCTCGTGTATCTGCCCGCACTGGTCAAGGGTTCCAACGTCCCATCAGGCAAGATACGCAGGTGTAAATCGTGGTCATCTTTAGGACGGCAGGGGTCAATAAAGCGAAAGCCTCGCTCTATCTTCTCTACTGAGGGCCAGGTATCTCCTTTGTACTCGTTGCACTCGCGGCAACACCAGTAGAGGTTGCTATAGTTGGCGATAAGTTCTGGGTGAGCGTAAGCGCCGCGAATCGGGCGATGGTGGTCAATGCAACATCCCGCCTCCCCGCCTAGAAAGAACTCATGGCGAAGGCAATAGGCGCAACGATATTGAAAGTCTGTGCGTAGAAGCGAGCGGTATTGGGTGTAGTCCGAATACATTTGCGGCGGGATAGTTCGTATAAATATCATCGCGTTTCAAAGAGCGTCAGGGAGGGCTTCCACCTCTTTACGAAGGGCGGCTAAGTGACTCTGTAGTGTGGTTATTCGCCTTTCCCAAGTTTGGTAAGCGTCTGAATGTTCCTCCAGAGTATCCAAATCCGCCTTAACGGTTTGTAGCCGTAAGACCTCTTCATGCGTAAGTTTTCGTTCCCATTGGGTTTGTATCAGCGCTTCGTACTCCCTATTGAGTGCGACGGAGCGCGATACTTCGCTTTGCGAAGCATAAGGCTTGGTATCAGAGAGGTAGACAAAAAGTTCGACATCTGCGCCTTCGGGTAGATTAGGCGCAGACGCCTCTATCCGATGCCCTTGTAAGATGGTTGTGTGAATTTTCAAAGCCTCTTGCATTTTGCCCTCGTCAACTCCCGATTTCACTCATTATATCACATTTTAGGCGAGTAAGCCACCTCCTTGCAATGAGCGTCAGAGTTTGGATACCTATTCCATTCAAGCGCCGAATAGGTTATAATCAACTCTAGGGTGATATGAGATTTAGGAAGTACACAGTTTCAGGAGAACGAAAGAATGTCGGAACAACCGATTGCAGTGATAACCGGGGCGAGTAGCGGAATAGGCGCGGCGACAGCCGTAGCCCTGCACAACGCGGGGTTCAAGGTCATACTAGGCGCGAGGCGTGAAGACAAGTTGAAAGAGGTCGCCGCTACTCTAGAGAACGCGGAATACCACGTTCTGGACGTAGCGGACGCGGCGAGCGTAGAGGCGTTCTGCGCCAAAATCCCAAGAGCCAATGTGCTGATAAACAACGCGGGCGGCGCGTGGGGGCTAGAGACCATCGCGAACGCCGTTGACGAGAAGTGGGAGTGGATGTACGACGTGAACGTGCTAGGGCTTATGCGGATGACACGCGCGCTCCTGCCCAAACTAGAGGAGTCGGGCGCGGGGCATATCCTCAACGTCGGAAGCATTGCGGGGCGCGAGGCGTATGTCGGCGGGGGCGGCTACAACGCCGTGAAGTTCGCGGTAAAGGCGATAACGCAGGTGATGCGCCTTGAACTCGTGGGCAAGCCTATCCGAGTTACGGAGGTGTCGCCGGGCATGGTGGAGACCGAGTTCAGCCTCGTGCGGTTCGATGGCGATACCGAGAGGGCGGGAAAGGTCTATCAGGGGCTACAGCCCCTCGTGGCGGAGGACATCGCCGACTGTATTCAGTGGGCGGTCACGCGCCCCCCGCACGTCAATATAGACGAGATAGTCGTCAAGCCGTTGGCGCAAGCCTCCGCCTCCGTCGCTTTCCGAAAGTTGTGAGAAACTAATGGGATTTACACCAGAACAGCGCGAAGCGTATAACGCGGCGAGAGAACTCTGCGCGTGGCGCGAACGAAGCGACCTCGGCTCTATCGAAGCGACGGGCGCTGACCGCTATACGTGGTTGCAGGGGATGCTGAGTCAGGATGTGCGCCTACTAGAGCAGGGCGCGGCGGCAGTCTACGCCTACTTTCTAAACGCGACGGGGCATATCCTCGCGGAGTTGAAAATTGTTCGCGTCGAAGCGGAGAAGCCCTCTCTTCTACTCGTTACAGCGCGTGAGAACGTCGGGCGCTTGATGGAACAGTTAGACCGTTTTCTCATTATGGAGGACGTGGAACTGCGCGACGTGAGCGACGAAATAGTCTGCCTCGAACTCTACGGGAGAGAGATTGCGACGCTTGAAGCGCTCTCGAAAAACGGGACGCTCATCGCAACAGACGGCGGCGCAGAGTGGTATGGAAGCGTTGGAACCGCTATGGCGTTACGGCAAGAGTTGCACACGCTACCTCAGATAGATTCGGCGGTGGCGGAGGCATTACGGATTGAAGCGGGAACGCCGCGCTACCCCAACGAACTCAACGAGAGCGTCATCGCGCTAGAGGCGAACAACGCCGCGACTCACATCAGTTTTACCA
>CAIJLM010000369.1 GCA_903821495.1 uncultured Chthonomonas sp.
GAAAAAAGGCAGTCAAACACTCGCCACGCTCAAAGTCGCAGAACTCAACGGGCAATGGAGACAACTTTTTGCCGCATAAACCCATCCCGACTTTTTGGAGAGGAACAAACTTTTAATGACCGCTGAGGGTATTAGGAAAAAGAGAGCGTAAGTAGTTACAAGGAGTTTTAGTAATGCGACGCAGTATAGTTCTCTTGTTTGCGCTTTTATGCGCGACAAGCGCGAGGGCGGAACGACACGCCAACCATGTATTTATCATCAGTTTCGACGGGGGAAAGCCCGCCGTTATGCTACAGAGTCAGATGCCTACCCTGATGAGCCTGTTACAGCAGGGCGCAGGGACGTGGACGGCGCAGACGATTTTTCCGAGCGTGACCCTCCCTTCGCATACCTCTATGCTCACCGGAGTAAGCCCCAGAATCCATAAAGTTCTCTGGAACGACTGGATACCCCAAAATGGCTTGATAACAGTTCCTACTGTCTTCGGGGTCGCCAAACAGAAGGGACTGACAACGGCGCTCTTCGCGGGGAAGCCCAAGTTCAAGCATCTGAATATACCCGGCACGCTGGATGCCTTCGCTATTCCCTCCTACTCCGCGAAAAAGGTCGCCTCCGTCGCGGGGAAGTACATTCTTGAGAGGAAGCCTAACCTCTGCTTTATTCACTTCGCGGATTCGGATGGCGAAGGACACCGATACGGTTGGGGGTCGCCGCAACAGATAAAAGCCTTCGCGGACGAGGACGACGCGCTGAAAACGGTGATGGACGCAGTTCAGAGGGCGGGTATCGCGAACGATAGCGTGGTGATACTGACCGCAGACCATGGCGGACACAACAAGACGCACGGCTCGAAGTCGCCGGAGGACATGAATATCCCCTGGATAGCGTGGGGGAACCGCGTAAAAACCGGATTCGCTATCACCGCAAAAGTGACGACCTACGACACCGCCGCAACCGCGCTCTGGCTACTAGACATACCCGTTCCGACGAATTGGGACGGCAAGCCCGTGACCTCTGCATTCAGATAAGCAGGATTTTGAGCGTGTCGCGGCGTATCACTACCTAGTTCTACTTTCAGGCGGAATGTGAGGCGGTACCGTGCAGATTGAACAGATAACACTACGTAATTTTCGTTGTTTTGAGGAGCGGACTTTTAACTTAGACCCGCATTTCAATGTTCTTTATGGCGAAAACGGGACAGGGAAAACCGCGATTTTAGAGGCGATGGCTGTCGCTATCGGCAGTTGGCTTCTAGGCGTATCGGAGTTCGGCAGAGGGATACGCTGGGAAGATGTGCGCCTACTGGCGAGCAAACAGGGAGAAGAGATAGTTTTCGAGCCGCAAGCGCCCGCCGAGATAACGGCGCGGGGGAGCGTGGTTGGGGAGCGACTAGAGTGGAAGCGCACACGCGCCAACCCGCGAGGCGGCACAACCTACGCTCTTGCAAAAGAGATAAGAACTCTCTCCCAGAAAACCATAAAACAGATACGCGAAGGGGGTGATGTGGTCGCCCCGGTTATCGCCTACTACGATACAGCGCGTCTCTGGTCTCCGCACTACGATACGGCGGCAAGGAAAGCGAGTATCAAAAAAAGCGAACTCTCCCGACTAGAGGCGTACCGCGACTGTCTCAATGGCAAACTCGATATTTTGGGATTGATGCGTTGGTTGGATAGACAAGACCGTATCGAGTATGAGGAGAAATCACGTCCAAAACTGTACAGCGCTGTCTTATCCGCAATGACCGAGATTTTAGGGGATGTAGAGGAGATTAAATACAGTAGCCGCCGAGCGGAAATTGTTGTTACTTTCAAGGGCAGGGAGCCGCAACCTTTTACGAATTTGAGCGATGGGCAACGAAGTATGCTGGCTCTGGCGGGCGACATCGCTACGAGAATGGCGCGATTGAATCCGCAATTAGGAGAGAACGCGCTAGGAGAGACGCCTGGAGTCGTACTCATTGACGAACTTGATTTGCACCTGCACCCGAATTGGCAACGGGGCATTGTCCCTAGCCTCCAAAAAACGTTTCCTAAAGTCCAATTTATAACCACGACCCACTCGGTGTTTATAATGCAAACGCTTGAAGAGAGCAACCTGCTACCGATTGAGGGACAACCCGTTTCGAGTTTAGGGAACTTAGGCATTGAGACGATAGCGAAAGGACTGATGAACGTTGAACGCCCAGAGGTCAGCCCTAAATATCACGAGCAGGTGGAAGTCGCTAAAGATTATCTCGAAACGCTGGAGGAGGCGAAAGACGCGCCGGAAGAGAAACTCGCGCAATATATGGAACGGCTTTCGGAAGGTATCGGACCTTACGCTCATAACCCCGCTTTTCAAGCGATTCTTGAGATGGAACGCTTGGCGAAATTGGGAAGGTAAGGAACTCTTATGCGCCCTGTAGATAAAGGCGTTGCACCTACTACCTACTCTGCTTATGGGGACGCTAGACCCGATTTAGTCTCTCGTTTAGGGATGTACTGCAGTTACTGTGAGCGCAGAATATCAACCAACCTTGCGGTGGAACACATTCAGCCAAAATCACTGCCTCCTTGTGCGGTGTTGGTATGGGATAATTTTCTACTGGCTTGCGTAAACTGCAATAGTGCAAAAAGTATGAAGGTCGTTTCGCTGGACGCACTCTACTTTCCAGATAGGGACAACACTTTTTTCGCCTTTGAATATAGACCTGACGCAAGCATTGTTCCTTCCGCTAGCCTTACGCCCGCTCAGGTGATAATGGCGCGAGACACTCTTGCGCTTACTGAATTGAACAAGACTATTCGGACATTTTACGATGCAAATGGGAAACTCGTCGCAATAGACAAAATAAGTCAGCGGATGGATGTATGGGCGAGTGCAAAACGGAGCCGAGATAACTTGTCCAGGTGTTGTACGGATGCGATGAGAGACCAAATAGTTATTTCTGCATTAGCGGAAGGCTTTTTCAGTATCTGGATGACGGTTTTTGAAAACGACGCGGAGATGCGAAACAGGTTCATTACGGAGTTCACGGGGACGGCTACCGACTGCTTCGACCCGATAACCACCGCGCCTATCTCGCCGCGCCCGACAAATCGCCTCGCACATTCGGGCAAAATCTGATTGCAAAGGCGATACCCGCAAGCGAGCCTATAGACCCAATAAACAGAATACGCCGTGTGGCGTATCACTACATAAGACAAGGACAAAGGAGAAATCATGGAAAGACGAATTTTAGGCAGTACTGGAGCGGAACTCTCCATCGTGGGCTTTGGCGGCGTGACGGTTATGAAGACGACGCAAGCGGAAGCCGACTACATGGTGGCGGAGGCGATTGGAGACGGCGTGAACTATTTTGACGTCGCGCCGAGTTATGGGAGCGAACAGGAGACCGAAAAGCGTTTCGGCGGCGCTTTGGAAGGCAAGCGCGATAGCGTTTTTCTCGCTTGCAAAACGGGCAAGCGAACGCGCAAAGAGGCGGAAGAGGAGCTGTATCGCTCTCTAAAGCATCTTCGCACCGACCACTTCGACCTCTATCAACTCCACGCCATTACGACGATTGAGGAGATGGAGACCGTTTTTGGCGCAGGTGGCGCGATGGAGCTGTTTATCGAAGCGAAAGAGAAGGGGCTGGTGAAAAACCTCGGATTTAGCGCCCACTCTGTAGAGGCGGCGTTCTATGCGATGGAGCGTTACGATTTTGCGTCCGCGCTCTTCCCTATCAACTTCGTCACGTTCTATCAGGGGAACTTCGGTCCCCAGATTATCGCGAGAGCGCAAGATAGAGGCGTAGGGCGGCTCGCCCTGAAAGCGATGGCGCGAACTAACTGGAAGCCCGATGTTACTCGTAACTACCCCCACTGCTGGTACGAGCCGATATCCGACCCCTACTGGGCGGAGCTAGCCCTGCGCTTTACACTCTCCCAACCCATTACGGCGGCGGTTCCTCCCGGAGACCCTAGCCTTACCCGCATGGCGATAGAGTTCGGGAAGCGCTTTACGCCTATCACCTCGGAGGAGGTCGCGGAGCTACAGGAGTACGCGAAGTCGCTTCAGCCGATTTTCGCGGCGGCGGTTTAAGGACGTAACAGACCTTTGACAAAGCCCCTCTCCCCGTTGGAGGGGGGCTAAAAATTATAGCAATTGGTAACAAGGAAGCGCTAACGTATGAAACTCATGGATAGGTATATGCTTCGCGAAATGGTAGTGCCTTTCCTGATAGGTCAGTGCGCGATTATCTGTATTCTTGTCGGCACAATGCTCTATAATAACGCCAATATCCTCATTCAAAATCAGGTTCCGGTAGTTCTGGTCGTTCGCATCGTCCTCTTCTTTCTTCCATTCCTTGTTCACATGACCATGCCCGTCGCGATAGCGGTAGGCACGGCTCTCGCTGTCAGCAGACTCGTGCGCGATAGCGAAATCACCGTCATGCGTTCGGCGGGGGTGGGAATGTGGCGTATCTTCCTGCCCTACTTTGTTTTGGGGCTACTCCTCAGCGCTGGAGACTTCTATTTTGGCGAATACGTCGTTCCCCCCTCCATCCAAAAACTGAATGGGGTCTTCGCAGAGATACCCATGCACCTGAAGCGCCTCTTGCCGCAGGTCGGGCAACTCGTCACCTCTGGCGACCAGTCGTATGCGATTATCGTGCGCGAAATGATACCCAAAATAGGGTACATCGAACTCAAGGACGTGCAAATCATCGCGACGGTAAACGCGGTAGCGACGAAAACCGCCGCGCCATTTATTGTCTATGCAGAGAATGGGAGGTATATCAACGGAGATTGGGAGTTGGAAAAGCCGCACATGGTGATGTGGAGAGAGGCGAACCTGACAGAGATGCGCCCGCAGTCTGCGACGCGCTTCAAACTACACACCGTAGTAGACCCCCAAGCGTTTCAGACAGGACTCGTTTTGCAGTTCCCTATGTGGCAGTTTGGTCAGTACTCCGCCACGCGAACCTTCCGTGAATTGGGAGAGGCGATAGCGCGTGACCGCAAGGACGGAATCACCAACTATAATAATCTCATGGACTACCACTTCAAACTCTCCGTCCCGTTCTCGTGTTTCGTGATGGCGCTCTGTTGCCCGCCGATGGCGCACCGCTTTGCACGGGGCGGCGGCTTTATGGGCGTGCTACTCTCTATCTTTCTTGTCTTCTTCTACTGGAACACAATGCTTCTTATGCGGATACTCGGCTCGCCGGGCATGGAGGGGAAACCGCCCTATATAGCGCCCTACGTAGCGGCGTGGTTCCAGAATATTCTGTTTGTGGTAGCGGGGATTTTTGTGTTAAAGCGGAGCGAGTAGGGCTTATTTTCGGAACGATTTCGCGGTCTGAGTCTCTTTGCCAATACGATAGCGGAAGTAGAGTTCGTCGCCGTCGCAGTAGAGGGAGAGTATCTCTACAGGGCGATACTCTCCGCGAGGAAAGCCTGCGCCCTCCAGAATACCGGGCAGATGCGTTCCCCCTTTGAGTTTTGGGGTGACGGTCAAGAATAGTTCATCCATGCACCCCTCCTTGAGGAGTTCCTCGTTCAGAACCGCGCCCCCCTCGCACAGCAGGTAGCGAACGCCCATCTCTTGCCGGAGGTAGCGCAACGCCGCCACGAGGTCAACGCCGCCGCGTCCAATCTCAATGAGACAGGCGCGGGCGCGAATCCGTTCGCGTTTTTCGGCGGACAGGTCTTGGGGGGCTATCACGTAGGCGCGGTCAGGGCTATCTGTAAAGAAGCGGTTGTCGAGGGGAATATCCCCGTTCCGCGTGACCACAAAGCGGGGCTTTTCCACGGGGTACAGAACTACAGGCGTAGCGCGGAGAGTCGCGCTTCCCAGCATAGCCGCATCCCCCGCGTACTGAAGCCGTCGAAAGAGAAGCTGGTCTGTCGCTTCGCCTACGCCTTTCGCGCTTTCGCCCAGTTCGCCAATCACGATTCTCCCGTCTACTGTCGCCACCATGTTCACGAAGACGTAGGGTCTATCGTCCGGCGGTTCGGGAAACTCCACGCGAGTGTAGAGTTCCGAAGGCTCTAGCGGGCTTTCCGTTCTATCCAGTAACCGTTGTAACGCCATCTCTACTGTTGCACGCCTTCCGCTTCCGCTTTCAGTTCGTTCAATATCGTCACCGACCTAGCGTACCCCGCCAGTACCCGATAGACGTAGAGTTTGCAGTACTGGGCGGTGGAGATGTTGTCCTTGCTGTTTTTACCTTGCGCGTCGCGGGCGACTTTCGCCATCGCCTCCTGCTGTTTCGGAGTGAGAATCGCGATAACTTTATCGCTCATCACCGTCATAATGTTCACCTCAAGGCTCGAACGCTTGGGTAGCATAACGTTCATCGCTTTCACAACCTGCTCTTCGCCCTGCGCGGGTTTTCCTTGAAGCGCCTCCTTCTTGGCTCTCTTGATAGTGTCCCCCATGCTCCGAATCGTCGTGGTGAGTAGGTCGGCGTTCTTTTTGTTATACTCCGCCTGCCCTGCGCCGACGTATTCGACAATTTTGTCAATCTGTTCAGGGGTCAACTTTAAGGGGGTCAACGCTCTCAACTCCCCAATATCGTCGAAATCCATCATAAGGTCTTGCACATCTTTGGGCAGAGTGTTTTGGGCGGGAGGGTTCTGCTGGCGCTTGGAGTGACGCGCCATTCGCGAGGAGAGACCCACGCCTCCCATAAGCAGGAAAAGAGAGACCCCAACCAGAATTATGGGGCGTTTCCCATAGAATTGAACGTGTATCGGTTTTCGCATCGGAACAGACTCCCGTTGTAAAGTAGGTATCGAACGGTGATTAGGCGTTAGAACAGACAAAAAGGTAACATATCGTTCTTAAACCCTATTATATCCCAAAATCGAAAGGATTCCTGTATGTCGCCTAGCCTACCCCAATTTCTGAAACAACGCGCCGAGCGTAACTTCGCCCATCTTCTGCGAGAGGTCTCGGCAGTGACAGCGGAGGAGGCGCTTCGCTTCGCTTCCGACGAGTGGCGACCTCACAAATGGGGTATCGGGCAGAATGGCTCTATCGCTGGTATCGTCTACCACATCGCCGCATGGAAATCTCTCTCCCTGCCCCTCTTTGAACCGACCCCGTCGCTACGCGAGACGGCGGATTTCGACCCCGCTACGGCTCCTGAGCGTGACGACTGGGAGGGAGTTGTGAACTGGTTACGGGATGTCGGGGAGCGGTGGAGTCGAGCGCTGGGCGGTCTTTCAGATTCCGACTTTGACCGCCTCTGCCCATGGGAGAAGGAGCCTATTCCCCTCTGGGAGTTTGTAGTTGAGTTTATCGAGCATGACGTTCAACACTCATCTCAGATAGAGTATCTACGCCAACGTATACTGGTTGAAAAACAACGATAAAGAGAGGTTTTACCCCATGCTAACGGGCCCCATGCCTTTAGAACTCTTGGACTACGCGCGCGACCTTTTCGCCCCTGAAGACGACAATCTGCGCCTAATTTCGCGCTCCCTCACCGAAGCGGGAATGCCGGAGGGGTGGGAGATTTCGAGGGACGTGGGGCAGTTTTTTGTGTTGATGTGCCGTCTTATTGGCGCAAAGCGCGTGGTGGAGTTCGGAACTCTCGCGGGGCATAGCGCCTACTGGCTCTCGCAAGCCCTGCCGGAAGGCGGCAAGGTTATCTCTATTGAGTTGAACCCCGAATGGGCGGAGGTCGCCCGCCAAAATCTTCAGAAGGTAGGCGTAGGGCATAAGGTGGAGGTGCGCGTCGGCTCCGCTGTGGAGATGATGGCTCCGCTTCTTGAAGAGGTTCAGGCGACGGGACAGAAGTACGATGCGATTTTTTTGGACGCGGCGAAAGCCTACTATCCCGAATTTCTGGTCTGGTCGGAGGATGTGTTGCGTCCCGGCGGGTTACTCTTCGCGGATAATGTGCTTCGCGCCGACTCTTGGAAGGGGCAGACGCTCCTCGACCCAGCGTCCAACGACCCGCGTATTCTCGCCATTCGCGAATTCAATAGACAGCTCGCGAACCATCCGCGCTATACCGGCGCGATAATACCGATACGGGCGGGAGTCGCTGTCGGGGTGTATCACGGCAGGTGAACAGGAGTGAATCTATCTCCCGGCGCAAGCCGTAGCCCTCGCGCCCAGTCCGCCGCCGCCATACGCTTGCCGTTTTCGGGCTGAACCTCCGTCAGCAAGACCGTTCCGCCATCGCCCCCGGCAACGAATACCCCTGCGGGATTCTTGCTGATAGCGAGTAGCGTTCCCGCCTCCGCGCCCTCCGCGGAGGTCTGGGACTCCAGCGCCATCCACACCTTGACGCGCTTGCCGTTTATATCGGCGAATGCGCCGGGCTTTGGGTTCACGCCCCGCACTCGCGCCGAGATGAGGCGGGCGGAATCCTCCCAACGGATAATCCCATCCGAAAGTTCCAGCAGTGAGGCGTAGGTGGAGAGCGAATCGTCTTGTCGGTTTCGCAAAAGCGTCCCCATCGCGAGTCCCTGGATAGTTTGGAGAAGAAGCCTCGCCCCGATGACGGAAAGTTTCTTTGTGAGAGTTCCTGCCGTGTCGTCAGGCGTGATAGGAAGCGCTCCCATCATTAAAATATCGCCCGTGTCGAGCGTCGCGTCCATCCACATCGTGGTCACGCCGGTCTCCGCCTCTCCGTCTATGAGGGCGCGTTGAATGGGAGCCGCGCCGCGATATTTGGGCAATAGGGAGCCATGCACATTGATAGGCGCGATACGAGGAAGGTCGAGAAGGCTCTGCGGAACAATCTGCCCGAACGCCGCCACCGCCAACACATCCGGCGCAAGCGCGACCATCTTGCGCTGAAACGACTCGGCGCGAACGCGACGCGGTTGCAGAACCGTTAGCCCCAACTCCTCCGCGCAGACCTTTACTGGGGAGGGAACGAGGATCTGCTTGCGCCCCTGCGGCTTGTCGGGTTGCGTTACTACAGCGACGACCTCATGCCCTGCGGCAAGCAGGGCGCGAAGCGAAGGGACAGCGAACTCCGCCGTCCCCATAAACACGACTCTTTGCGATAAGAGGCTCACTTGCGCCTCCTCCTATGCGAATGGCGTGGCTTTTCCGGCTCTTTTTCTTCCTCTTCGTCCTCATCTTCGTCCAGATTTCCCCAGTCGAGCGTCTCCGGTATCACCTTATCGAAGAAGAGAACCCCGTCCAGATGGTCATATTCGTGCTGTATAACGCGGGCTTCCAACTCGGTGGCTTTGCGTACAAAGGGGCGCCCCCGCGCATCAAACCCCTTTAAGCGCAGTTCGTTAGCGCGTGGCACATCGCCCAGAAGTCCGGGTATAGAGAGACAGCCCTCAATGCCAATCTGCTCCCCTTTCATTCCCAAAATCTGCGGATTGATGACGACCTGCGTCTCCTCGCCCACTCTGTAGACGAAGAGGCGTTGCGAAACGCCTATCTGCGGCGCGGCAAGCCCCAGCCCTCGCGCCTTCTCTAGCGTCTCTATCATAAACTCCACGATTTCGCGCGTTTCGGAGTTGATTTTAGTGATAGGCGCGGCTACTTGGCGTAAAATGGGGTCGCCTAACTTCACGATTTCGGGAATGGCGAACCACGCTTCGTGATATTCGGGCGGGGGTAAGAGCTTCTCATCAGCGATATCTTCTCTGTTCATCGGCGAAAACTTTCTTAGGGCGCAGGTATTTGAAGAGATATTATACCATGTTCAAAAAAAGAGATTGGGCGTGAATAGGGAGGGCAAAAGTTCACTCTTTTTGGAATTAACCGCGAAACACGCGAAACACGCGAAAAAAATGCACCAAGCCCCAAACTTGGAACGCTTCGCACAGGCTTCTAATCTCAAACCACAAGGACTCCTCTCCTTTGTGAAGGAGAGGTTGGGCGAAGTTAAGTGAAGAAGCCCAACCCTGAACTCTTACTAGGGAGGGGCAAGTTCCTATCTCACGGTAAACAGGTACGTCCCGGACTCCGCCTCCATCTCCACATAGCCGTTTTGCACTCCTGTCACCTTGAGTTGCGGGTTATCGCCGAGGGGTTTCTTGCCCTCCAGAACCGTCGCGCCGCTTGCGAAGACAGGAACGCAGACTCGCGCCGTAGAGGTAGGCGGTATTGTCACCTTCCAAGTGAACTTGTCGCCTTCGCGTTTCCAGTCGCTCTCGATAAGCCCGCGAATGGAGCGATACTCCGCCTTCGCGGAGGTCAAATCGCCGACGGGATAGGGCTTCAGCGTGAAGTGCGAAAATCCCGGATGCTCCGTCTCCGGTACGATGCCCGCTAACGCCTTGTACATCCACGCCAGAATATCGCCGTACATAATGTGGTTGCGGGAGTCGGTGTCGCGCCAACTTTCGTACAAGGTGGTCGCGCCGCTCTCTATCCAGTAGCCCCAACTCGGCAGGGTCTTCTGCGAGGCTACCTGATAGGCGATGTCCGCCCGCCCGTTCTCAAGTAAGCCGTTGAGCAGGTACTTCGCGCCCAAAATCCCTGTATCGATATGCCCCTTGCTATTCTGCACTGCGCTGAGTAGGTTCGTCAGAATTTTGTCGTGGTTCTCAGGAGTGGTAAGCCCCTGATAGAGGGCGCAACTCTGCGCGGTCTGGCTCCCATTCGCGATAAGCCCCGTTGCAGGATTGTAGAACTTCTCCAGAAAGCCCTTCTTGATACCCTCCGCAAGCGCGTAGTAGTCGCTCGCCTCCTGCGTTTTGCCTAGCAGTTCCGCCGTCTTCGCCACAATGAGCGCGTCGCGGTAGTAGTATCCCGTTGAGGTGACATCTACGGGCGTTTCCGTTTTGAAAGGAGCCCAGTCGCCTAGCCCAAGCGTTACTACTCCGTTGTTGGCGTGGCGCGTGAGATAGTCCACATAGCGGCGCATTTTAGGGTAGTGTTCCTTGAGAATCTGCGCGTCGCCAAGGTAGGTGTACATATAGTAGGGGATAAGCAGGAAAGCGCTGTCCCATGCGGGTCCGTTGCCCCACGCATAACCCCATCCGCCAGTCGGCACGATGCCCGGTAGCGCTCCTGAATCCTGCATCTCGTCGTCAAGGTCGTTTATCCACTTTGTGTATACGGGCGCGGGGTCGAAGTTGAAAAGCCCCTGCTCTGCGGCGAGGTGCGCGTCGCCTGTCCAGCCGTTCTTTTCGCGGTGCGGGCAGTCGGTAGGAATGCTTTGGAGGTTGCTAAGGTAGGCGTATATCCCCGCTTTCCAGATTTTGTTGAGCAGAGGATTCGAGCAGGAGAAGGTTCCCGTCGGGGTGATGGCGGAGTGCGCGAACTGCGCTTGAACGCTCTCTGAGGCGAGTTTTCCGGGGTAGCCGGTCACCTGAATATACTGAAAACCGTGATAGGTGAAGCGCGACGACCAGACCTCTTTACCGCCGCCCTTGAGGGTGTAAATCTCCGTCTGGAACGGCTGCGTCTTGTCGGTATTCTTCACGAAGCCGCCGATGTTGTCCACGTTCAGCGTTCCATCGGGGTTAAGGCGTTCACCGTACTCTAGTTTGACCGCAGTTCCCTCCGCCCCCTGAACGGTGAGAATCGCGTTCCCCGCCATGTTCTGCCCCATGTCTAGCAGGTAGATACCGGGCTTGGGTTGGGAGATTTTGGCGGGTCTACGGGTCTGCGTGACCTGTACGGAGGGCATCTGCGCCGACTTGAGCATACCGCCGGGCGCGGAGAGCGCTTTGACGGGTTCCCACGCCGAGTCGTCGTAGGAGGGCGCGTCCCACCCCTCTTTTTCGAGCCGCGCATCGTAGAACTCGCCGCCGTGTATCCCGTCAAAGGTGATAGGGCTGGCGGTGGTTCGCCACTGGTTATCCGTAACGACGCGCTCTGTGGTTCCATCCTGATAGGTAACGCGAAGTTCGAGGAGGAGGCGCGGCGACTGCCGCCAAGGGGCGCGGTCAAAGTCCCATACGGCGCGAACGTGAGGGTTTAGGAAACCTGTGCCGAGTATCACTCCGAGCGCATTGCCGCCTTCGCCCAAGAACGACGTGACATCGTAGGCATTGTAGAGAACTCTGCGGTCAAAGCGGGTGTAGCCGGGGTCTCGCACGCCATCGCCGATTTTATGCCCGTTGATACGTAGCTCGTAGTAGCCCACTCCCGACACGAAGACACGCGCCTGCCGTACAGGCTTATTGAGCGAGAAGGCGCGACGTAGCAGAGGGGCGGGCGTGTACTTAATCTCCTCCGTTCGCCCTATCCAACTGCCGCGCCAATCCTGCGGAGCGAGTAGCCCCATCTCCCAGTAGGCGGGGCGGCTGTATGCGGAGGGTTTGCCGTCTCTACCCCAGATTCGGACTTTCCAGTAGTAGCGTCGCGCCGATTCGAGGGGCTTTCCAGCGACGGAAATCTGGGCTATCGCGTCGCCCTTCACCTTGCCAGAATCCCACATATCGCCCTCATTCTTGCGGAGGCGACTCTGCGAGGAGGCGACGAGAACCTGATAAGCGGTTTGGGTCTGCCCGCGCTCATCGGACTCGATATTCCAACTAAGGTGGGGTTGACGTGAATCGATGCCTAGCGGGCTTTCAAGATACTCGCAACGGAGATAAGTAATTTTCGTGTTTGCAAAGGCGGTTGTCGTTCCCAATAGGAACAGCGCGAGTAGGGCGAGCGTTCGCATGGCTCTCTCCTTCTAAAAAGTGGTCTCTCTTCAAAGTCCCGTGATGGCGATACGCCCTAAGCCCCGTCCTCTTCCCGAAGCGGAAAGGGGTGACTATATCGCAATACTACCGTACTCACCAAAGGTCATCCGAGGGCGTAATAGTTGGGCAGGGATGCGCGAAATAGGCGCTACTGTTCTCCGCCAGAGTAAGTTCCGCCTCTATGAGGTTGCCTTCTCTCAGCGAGACGTATGAGCGAGCGTTGACGTAGAGGTTGGCTCTACGACGACGCGCCTTGTCAGCCATAGATTGCTGTTGCATGAGCCACGCTCTCGCCTCCTCCGCTTCCAGCATCTGAGGAGAGCCTTCCGCGCCAATGTCAATGGAGGTGATGTAAGCGGTATCTAGTCCGATAACTCCTCTCAAATCTGCATTGTAGAGCCGTGTACCATTGAAGGAAATACGTGCCATATCCACTCCGATGAGCCGAGCGAAGGTCAGATTCGTCTGGTATAACCACGCGCCTCTCATATCCGCCCCTGCAAGGTTGGCATACTGCAAATCGGCTTCGTAGAACTCTGTTTTCAAGAGTTTCGCGCCTCTCAAATCTGCATACGCGAAACAGGTATAGTCGGCGTTCGCTTTGGTAAGGATAACTTCTGTGAGGCAGGCTCCCCGAAAAGAGGAGCCTGCAATCAGGGAGGCATAGAGGTCGGTATGGCGGAGATACGCCCTGTCAATGCACCCTCCGTTCATCCATGCTTCGCACATATTCTGTCCGGAAAAATCGCAGTCGGAAAAATCCGTGTCGTAGTGTAAGAACTGCTGTCCAGACTTTCCGAGAGACTCTACCCACCTCTTATGCTTTTTGAGCGCTTTTTGCAGGTCTACATCGCTAAGTCGATTCATACGTCTCTCCACGCTATAGCGCACAGATAAAAGTTGTCACACGGTTAAAGCCTCTACAACCTCTCGCGGCTTTCGCCTCTTCGCGGGCGTTTTCGGGGAGGTGTACGCCGCAATAGCGCTCTGCACGGCATACTTTTCCGCATAGAGTTGGAAAGCGGAGGCTCGCCTCCGTATGCCCCAAAAGCGCGTAGAGCCGGGCGCGTAGAGCCGCTAATTCGGGCGGAGACGTGACGATTTCGCCTGTTCGCAGTAGCGTAAGCGCGGCTTCCCAGTCCTCGCGCTGAGACGCTTCCGCGTACCGCTCTTTTATCTGTTCTGCGGTAAGGTCGGTCTCTTCAAAAATCTCTTTGCCTTGAATCATATATAGGTCAGCCGAAAGCCCCCCCAAACGCTGTACTTCGGGTTGAGAGATGTGAGGTTCGCACTCCTCCATTACAGAGTAGAGTTCTTCCGCTTGAACGCTCTCCTCTTGATTCGCCATAAACAACTCATGGAGGGATAGCAAGAGGCTTTCGTATTTTACATAATCGGGGTTGGCAGTAAAAAGAGAGTTCATAATGTTTCTATCTCCTCACGCGCCCACCGCTCCTGCGTATTGTGTAGGGTTACGGAAAACCTTTGGCATCTCTTCCCCCCATCACTATTATACACCCAATCCCTCGCACATCGCCGACGCGAAGGCTTCCCGAATAGATTCTCTCGTCGCCATATCTTCCTAATTTTGCGGTATCCTAACCAGAGACTCTAGCCGCTGGATGAGAGCGTTAAATGGGAAGGGGATGGGCAATGCGTACCGCCGATGAGATAGAACGACAGGTTCTCGAAACTCTCTCTGAACATCAGATGATAGCGAGAGAGCAAAAAATACTGGTCGGCGTGTCCGGAGGGGCGGATTCCGTCGCGCTTCTGCATATCTTGCACAAAAACCGCGAAACGCTCGGCATAGAACTCGCGATAGGACACGTTCATCATGGGATACGCGGCAAGGAGGCGGACGACGAGGCGGATTTTGTACGACAGTTGGCGGAAGCGTTGGAGATACCCCTCTACGCGACTCGCGAGAACGTCCCCGCAGACAAAAAACGCCTCCATCTCTCCACGCAAGAGGCGGCGCGGCTGGTAAGGCACGCTTTTTTGCGAAACGCCGCAGGGCGGATTGGCGCGGCGCGTATCGCCATCGCTCATACCGAAACCGATAGAACCGAGACCATACTCCTGCGAATCCTGCGCGGCACGGGAACGGCGGGGCTAGAGGGCTTTCCTGCGGTGGATTTACCGCTAATTCGCCCCCTGTACGCGATTCGGCGGGAAGAGACGGAGGCGTACTGCCGACAATGGAGATTAGGGATTTGCGAAGACTCCTCCAACCAGAGTTTCGCCTACCGTAGAAACATTTTGCGCCTCGAACTTCTGCCCTACCTGCGCGAAAAGTTCAATGTAGAGGTTGACTCCGCCCTGCTGAGGCTTGCAAAAATTGCACAGCAGGAGGCGGACTACCTCAATGGCGAGACCCTGCGCCTCCTGGGCGAAGTTGTGGAGAGCGAAGAGCCGTATAAGTGGACGCTAAACGGGGAGGCTCTACGCCAACAGCACAGGGCGATTCAGAGGCGAATAGCGCGGAAGGCGCTCCAAAACGTACTAGGACAGACGCAAAACATCTCGTTTGAGCTGTTGGAAACAACGCTAGAACGCCTGCAAAGCCGAGAGGGCGGAAGCGTGACGTTTCAAGCCCTAGGCGAGAGGGCGGGCTACCTTACTTATGACGAGAACGCAGACAAAGTTTTCGTCGGGATTCACTGGCGCGATACGCCCGCCGCGCCGCTATTTGCAACCCTCCACGCGCCCGGCGTTACGCCTCTACCCGATGGAAGGCAGGTCGAAATAACCCTACATAAAGCAGAGGGAACTACACGCCGCTTGCAGAACGTAGAGGATAGGGAAGCGCCGCAAACGAACCTCTCTTCATCCTACGCAGTCGCTTTTGCGATACCAAGCGAGGCGGCGTTACTACCTCTTGTAGTAAGAGAGTGGAGGGCGGGGGACAAGATGTCTCCCCGTGGATTGGGCGGAACGAAGAAGTTGCAAGACCTCTTCACCGACGCGAAAATTCGAGGCAAAGAGCGCAACTCCTATCCGCTTCTCGTTGATGAGGGAGGGGAGGGGAGGATATGGGCGGTCTTTGGATTGCGGTTGGCGGAGGGCGCAGAGCCTCTGGAATCGACAAAAAAAGTTCAAGAGATGCCAAATCGCATGGAAATTCGCTTAGAAACCAAGACCCCGCTTTGAGAGGGCGTTGCGTGTGCTATAATATCAGTACGCTTTTCAAGCGCACCGGCAAAATAGGGACGGACTGCCGAGGAGGATGATTTGAAACAGAGTAACAATATGGCGCGATGGGCGGGGGCGGCTTTCATTTTAATTATACTGATTGCCCTCCTACAGTCAGGAACATTCCGAGGGGGAACCTCTGATTCTCTCTCCTACAAAGAGTTCCTCACCACCGTCCACAATAAACCCACCGACATCAAAAAAATTGTCGTCTACAAAGAAGAGCTGACCGGAAACTATGCGGACTCCGCCTCCATTCGGACGGGCGGCAAGCAGTTTACCGTCGTGCTTCCCGATGCAGGCGAAGCCCGCTCCTCGCTCTTCAAACTGCTAGATGACAAAGGGGTGGACTTCTCCTTCAAAAAGGCGGTACTCGCCGAATGGATGCAGACCCTCCTCTCTATGCTCGTCTTTCCCGCCATACTGCTAGGGCTGTTGTGGGTTCTCTTTATGAGGCAAGCCCAAAGCGGCGGCAATCAGGCGATGAACTTCGGGCGTAGCCGCGCAAGACGACTCAGCGACTCGGTTCCGAAAGTCACCTTCGATGAGGTGGCGGGAGTGGAAGAGGCGAAGCAGGAGCTACAAGAGATTGTAGAGTTCCTCAAAAACGCCAACAAATTCCGCGCGCTCGGAGCCAAAATCCCCAAAGGCGTTCTGCTGTTGGGACCTCCCGGATGTGGAAAAACCATGCTGGCTCGCGCTGTCGCGGGCGAGGCGGGCGTTCCCTTCTTCCATATCTCCGGCTCCGACTTTGTAGAGATGTTCGTCGGCGTGGGCGCAAGCCGCGTCCGAGACCTCTTCGAGACTGCAAAAAGCCACCGCCCGTCGCTTATCTTTATTGATGAGATTGACGCGGTAGGACGACAGCGCGGCGCAGGGCTTGGCGGCGGTCACGATGAGCGCGAGCAGACCCTCAACCAACTCCTTGTGGAGATGGACGGCTTCGACCCCAATGCGGGAGTCATTATGATTGCCGCAACGAACCGCCCCGACGTTCTCGACCCGGCGCTTCTTCGCCCCGGACGCTTTGACCGTCGCATTGTGGTAGACGCGCCCGACATTGCAGGGCGCAGAGAGATACTCAAGGTTCACCTGCGCGGCAAGCCCGTAGACGACAACATAGACGTAGATATTCTTGCGAAACTCACTCCCGGATTTACGGGCGCAGACATCATGAACATGGTGAACGAAGCCGCTATTCTCGCCGCTCGACGCGACCTCACCAAAATTGGTATGTCTGAATTTGACGAAGCGCGAGACAGAGTGATGATGGGACCCGAACGCAAAACGCGCATGAACTCCCCTAAAACGCTCCGCGTCGTCGCCTATCACGAACTCGGTCACGCTATTGTTGCGGCGTGTATTCCCGACTCCGACTCCGTGTACAAAATTACCATTGTTCCGCGTGGCACGGCAGGGGGCTTGACGTGGTATCTTCCTCAAGAAGAGGGACTCCACACCAAGCAGTATATGCTCAACCAAATCTGTTCGCTACTCGGCGGGCGCGTGGCGGAAGAGATTGTCTTCGGGGATGTAACCACCGGAGCCTCTAGCGACCTCGACCGCGCTACCGACATCGCCCGCTCTATGGTCTGTGACTACGGCATGAGCGACAGGCTCGGAATGGTACGCTTGGGGCGGCGGCATGGAAACCCCTTCTTGGGGCGCGATGTGATGGAAGATAGGGACTATAGCGAAGATATCGCCCGCGCCATTGATGAAGAGGTGCGCTCTATTATAGATGGCGGCTATGAACGCGCTAGAACCATTCTGCTTGAAAACCGCGAGAAGATGGACATGGTTGCGGAGGTGCTTCTTGAAAAAGAGACACTCAACAATGAGGAGTTTTTGGCGCTTCTAAATGGCGAGGCGACGAAAGAGCAGATTCTCAAAGGAAAAACCCCGCC
>CAIJLM010000370.1 GCA_903821495.1 uncultured Chthonomonas sp.
ATCTCATTTCCACTCTTATCCCCAAAAGACGAAAATACTATCCTTCGCGTTTCATAATTGTGTATACTTAGAGGAGGGATACCGAAACTATCTATGACGAGAGGAAGAGAGAATGGAACTCAAACTTCTGCAAGACCTTTGGGTTGACGCAGAGACCGTTGGAATGGACGAGGCGGAGTTGTTACGCTACCGCTCGAACCTGCTAGGGCGCGACCTGCGCCTGACGAACTTCGGGGGCGGCAACACCTCCGCGAAAATTGAATCGCCCGACCCCCTCACGGGCGAACCTGTAACGGTTTTGTGGGTGAAGGGGAGCGGGGGAGACCTCGGAACGATTAAGCGCGACGGCTTTGCAACCCTCTATATGGACAAACTGAACGCGCTCAAACGCCGGTATCAGGGAGTGCAGGAAGAGGACGCGATGGCGGATAGGTACGCCCTCTGCACCTTCAATAGCAACCCTCGCGCCGCCTCGATAGATACGCCCCTGCACGGTTTTCTTCCTTTCCGCCATGTTGACCACCTCCACCCCGACTGGGCGATAGCGCTCGCCGCGTGCGCGAATGGACCCCGCCTGTTAGAGCGCTTAGAGGAGCGGACAGGGCTAAAACTCATCTGGCTACCCTGGAAACGCCCCGGCTTTGAACTCGGACTCTGGCTAGAGCGAGCGGTTCAGGAGAGCCCCGACATGGACGG
Source organism: uncultured Chthonomonas sp. (assembly GCA_903821495.1). Taxonomy (GTDB): domain Bacteria; phylum Armatimonadota; class Chthonomonadetes; order Chthonomonadales; family Chthonomonadaceae; genus CAIJLM01. The sequence continues at coordinate 697 of CAIJLM010000370.1, forward strand.
CATTATACTCGGTTCGCACGGTATCTTTACATGGGGCGACACCTGCCGCGCCTCCTATCTCAAAACGATTGAGGTGATAGACAAGATAGGGCAGTTTATCCTCGCCGCCGTCGAGCGGAAGGGCGACGCGCTGTTCGGAGGCGCTATCGCTACGACCCGCGAAGACAGATACGCGCTGGCGACCCAAGCCATGCCCGTTCTGCGCGGCGCGATAAACAACGTCATCGGACACTTCACGGATGCGCCGGACGTTCTGCGCTTCGTAAATAGCGATAGCGCGAAGCGACTGGCATGGCAGGGGACGAGTTGCCCCGACCACTTCGTTCGCACAAAGGTTCGCCCGCTCTTTGTGGAGTGGGACAGCGCGAAAGGGACGGCGGCGGAACTCGTGCAGAACGCGGTGCAGGCGATGGAGGGCTACCGCGAGGACTACACGCAGTACTACAACGAAAACAGGCTCCCCGACTCTCCTGCCATGCGCTCTCCCAACCCAACCGTAGTTCTGGTTCCGGGCGTGGGGCTGTTTAGTTTTGGTCGAAACAAAGCGGAGGCGCGTATCACGGGCGAGTTCTACATCAACGCGATACACGTTATGGAGGGTTCCACTGCGCTTGAGGATGAGGACTCGAAAGACATCTCTCTGCTAGAGCCATATATTCAGAAGTACGCGCCCGCCGCGCAACGCCCTAGCGTTACCGATAACTACGTCGCGCTTCCTCCTAACGAGGCGTTCGGGATTGAGTACTGGTCTCTGGAAGAGGCGAAAATTCAGCGAATGCCCGCAGAGAAGGCGCTTGCCCGGAAGGTGGCGTTGATTGTGGGCGCTAGCCCCGGAATTGGGCAGACCGTCGCGGAGCGCTTGGCTAAGGAGAGCGCCCACGTAGTTCTCGCGGACATCAACGCGGGTCTGGCGGAATCTACCGCGCAGACCCTGCAAAAGAGATACGGCAAAGAGACCGTTTCGTTTGAGCAGGTGGACTGCACAAACCGCGAATCGGTGCGAAACCTGCTGGAGAGAGTGACGATGCAGTTCGGGGGCGTGGACGTGGTGGTGCAGGTCGCGGCTCTCTTCTTCCCCCCCGCCGCTGATGGGCGCATTACCGAAGAGCAGTGGCGCAAAACCTTCGACGTGAACCTACTTGGGGCGATGCTAGTGGCGGACGAGGCGCAGAGGGTGATAACGGCGCAGAAATCGGACGGCAGTATCGTACTTATCAGTAGCGCGAATGGAGTGGTTGCGAAGAAGGGTAGTTGGGCTTACGACACGAGCAAAGCGGCTATGAACCACCTTGTGCGCGAGTTGGCGGTGGAGTTCGCGCCCCGTATTCGCGTCAACGGAGTCGCGCCAGCCAGCGTGGTGGAAGGCTCCCAGCAGTTCCCTCGCGACCGCGTTGTGTCGTCGCTTGCCAAGTATGGCATCGCCTTCGAGGAGAGCGAAACGACGGAACAGCTACGCGGTAAACTCTCCGGTTTCTATGCGGAGCGCACTCTGCTAAAGTTGCCCATCGTTCCCGCCGACGTAGCGGAAGCGACGTTCCTTCTCTCGTCGTTCCATCTGGGTAAGACGACTGGGCAGGTTATCGCGGTGGACGCAGGACTGCCAGAGGCGTTTTTGCGGTAACAGTTTGCTTTTGGGGGCGGGATACTGCTTTTCCGCCTCCTTTATTCTTCAAACAGGGCGCAAGAACTCTACACGGTTTGTCCACTCTTCACTCTGCGCGGCGAACGTGGTTACGTGCAGATTAGGAAACATCCGTTTCAGCCGCTCCTCGCCCATATCACTATCCGCAACCGCAAGGTCTATCTCATTGGGGTAGGCGTGATAGTAGTTCAGCGCGGACTGAACCGACTCGGCAGTGCAGATGCGCGGCGACGCGCTCCGCATCCATGTCGAACTCCTGAGCAACCATAACGAACTCCCACACCGCCATGCCCGTCTGTTTGACGTAGGGCTGACGACCTAGCGACGTGTTGCAGAACTCTATCCCCGTAAACTCCTCCTCCTTCAAAGCCTCGTCTAGCAGAATGAGACCGGCTCTAGCGCGGGTCGCGCCGTTGCCGAGCATACGCGCGAAGCGGTCAAGGCGGCTTATCAGCTCTTCGGGCAGTCGTAGGCTCACCGTTTGGGACATCGTAGAACCCTCGCTTTCGTTGTCGCTACTACTTACATTGTACACTCTGCAAATGTTTCTGGCAAGGCATAGGCTCACTCTACCTATACTTCAACGTCTTCCTCTGTCTGGCTACTATCAGGCGTTCTTTTGTGACAGGCGAGAGAAGAGGCTTCCTGAATCTTCACCTTATGCTGAGTAGCCTTACAGAGGCTTGTTAAATCTTGTTTTTAGGACATGGGGAGCGACTAAAATGAACTACCTTATCGCTTGCGATTGGGAAAGAAAAAAAGGCTTTAACTTGGATGTCGAGTGGTTTCGCGACCAACTAAAGGCGCGTTGGGGAAGCCTCAACCTTCGATTTAACGCAGACGCTTTTTCCGATATATGTTGGGATATAGATTTCCCTAGCGGAACGGGGCTGGCATACTTGCAAGGAGACGATAACAAATACATATCTTATAGCATGGCAGGCATAAGCGAAGAAGACCTTGTCACTTTTGCGCTCTGGGTCTGTTCTCTTCTTCCTCCTGAAGTGGATTGCGCTATATTTTCAGAAGGCGGTGATATTGAAGTCTTGCTTCGCCCTGATATGTCTACTCAAGAGGTGTTGGAGGAAATCGACCGACAGTGGGCAGACGGAGAAACATGAGAGTCGCGATTACAGAAAAACGGGGTATAATATAGGAAGTGTGCGCGTGAACTCTTGCGATGATGCGTCCGTTTTGCGCTCCCGCTTCGTCGTTTTCACGTCTCGGTTATCGTCCCGTAAGGCAGACGCTATGATTCTAAACGATCTACCCCTTCTCGTAGACCGCTTACCGCATCTCGATAACCTCGTAACAGCCCTAAAATCCGTTGGCGCGACTCGCCACACTCTCATTGAGGGGGTGGCAGGCTCCGCGAAGGGGTTTGTTTTGTCGCGCCTCTACCAAAGGCTCCAAAAGCCCCTCCTCATTCTCACCTATCAACAAGAGCAGGCGCAGAAACTGTGGGAAGACATTCTACGCTACGGCGTTCCCGCCGAGCGCGTCTCTGTGCTACCCGCCGGGCAGAGCCTCTTTCTTGAGGGCGACATTACAGACTTTCGCGTGATTGGCGAGCGCATGAACGCCCTCCACCTCCTCGCGCAAAACGAACCCTGCATCGTTATCGGAACCCTCGAAGCCGCGCTACAGCGCACCTCTCCCCCGCAAGACCTCCTCCCTTACCAGTTCGCCCTCACCGCCGGAACCTCCATCGAACTCGAAAAAGTGGTTCGCCGCCTCGTAGATATGGGGTATGAACCTGCCAACACGGTGACGCAACCCGGCGAATTCAGTCGGCGGGGAGGGATACTGGATGTCTACCCAAGCACAGCGGAGGCTCCTGTCCGTATCGAACTGTTCGGCGACGAGATAGAGAGCATACGCCCCTTCGACATCACCACGCAGAGAAGCGTGGGGCGACACGCCTTTGTAGACATAGCCCCCGCCCGCGAAGTCCGCCTTACGCATGAAAAAATCGAACGCGCTGTCCGCGCTATCAAAGCCACCCTCGCGCAACGTAAAGAGGAGCTGGCGCAGGGCGAAAACCGCAAAGAGGCGCGTGAGGCGATTGATAGACTGACCGACAGGGTGAGCGGAGACGTGGCGCGGTTGGAGCGGGCGACCTACTTCAATGGGCTAGAGCAGTATCTTCCGTACCTCGTTCCGCAACCCGTTAGCGCCCTCGACTACCTGCCCAAAGAGAGCGTTGTAATTTGGGACGAACCCTTTCAGGTGAAGGAACACTGGGAGCGAATCGTAACGGACAGCCACTCCCTGCGCGAACGGCACTGGTCTCGCGGCGAGACGCTTGACCTCACGCCCATCACCTGCGACTACGAGACCGCCATCGCGCAGATAGAGGCGTTTCCCAACCTCCTCTTCTCGTTGTTAGGGCGCTCACTGCCCGAAATCAAAGCGCACACGCAAATCTCCCTCCACTCCGCGACGCTAAACTCCTATCGCGGACGACTGCCCCAACTCGCCGACGAAGCGGGAACTTGGCTTGCGAATGAGTGCCGAGTCGTACTCGTCTCCGACCAGCCCCACCGCGTCCGAGAAATATGCGCCGAAGTCAACCTGCCCGTTCAGCCCAAAGGGAGCAAGATAGGCAATCAGCCGGGGCTTTACGTCATTGAAGGGCGGCTTCGTAGCGGCTTCGCCTTTACGGATTTGCGCCTCTACCTCCTTACTGATGCAGAACTCTTCGGAAGCGCCCGCCCCGTAGTAGCGCGAAGGCGCGTCGCCGGAGGTATCGCTATCTCCTCCGTGCTGGACTTGCGCGAAAACGACTTCGTAGTGCATATTCATCACGGCATAGGCATATATCGGGGACTGGTGAAGCGTAATAGCGAGGGCAATCTGCGCGACTACCTCCTCATAGAGTATCAGGGCGGAGACAGGCTCTTCATTCCCGCCGACCAGATTGACCGCGTACAGCGCTACGTCGGCGGAGACGCGAACTCCCCCTCCCTGAACAAAATCGGGGGGAGCGAGTGGCAACGCGCCACCCGTAAAGTCAAGGAGCAGGCGCAAGAAATCGCCGCCGAACTCATCCAACTCTACGCCGCCCGTCAAGCCGCCACGCGCCTCAGTTTTGGAGAGGACACCCCTTGGCAGGTGGAGATGGAGGAGGCTTTCCCGTATGAGGAGACCCCTGACCAACTCCGCGCCATTCTTGATGTAAAGAGAGACCTTGAGCAAGACCGCCCGATGGATAGGCTTATCTGCGGGGATGTCGGCTTTGGCAAAACAGAGGTAGCCCTCCGCGCCGCCTTCAAAGTGGTCGCCGCAGGAAAGCAGGTCGCAGTTCTCTGCCCGACTACAGTTCTCGCCGCCCAACATAAGACCACGTTCAGCGAGCGCCTCGCCGCCTACCCGCTTGAGGTGGGGCTTATGAGCCGCTTCCGCACTCGCCAACAGCAGTTACAGACAGTGAGGGGGCTACGCGATGGAACGGTGGACGTGGTTGTGGGAACGCACCGCCTCCTCTCCAAAGATATAAAGTTTAAGGATTTGGGGCTGGTGATTGTGGATGAAGAGCAACGCTTCGGGGTTCAGCACAAAGAGCGGCTGAAACAGCTCCGAACACAGGTGGATGTTCTCACCCTCTCCGCGACTCCCATTCCGCGCACCCTCTCGATGGCTCTCTCCGGCTTGCGCGATATGAGCGTGATAGAAGACCCCCCAGAGGGGCGTATGCCTGTGCTGACCTACGTGCGCGAGTACGACGACGAGATGGTTCGCGATGCCATACTGCGCGAACTAGAGCGCGAAGGGCAGATATACTTCGTTCATAACCGCGTGGAGAGTATCTACCATGTCGCTTCGCACCTTCAGCAGCTGGTTCCCGATGCGCGTATTCAGGTGGGGCATGGGCAGATGTCGGAGGACGAACTAGAGAAGGTGATGTACGAGTTCTATCACCATACTTACGACATTCTCATCTGCACTACTATCATTGAGAACGGGCTAGATGTCTCGAACGCGAACACGATAATTATTGATAACTCCGACCACATGGGGCTGTCGCAGTTGTATCAGTTGCGGGGACGGGTAGGGCGCTCCTCGCGTCAAGCCTACGCCTATCTCTACTATCGCAAAAACAAGCAACTCTCGGAGATAGCGGAGGCGCGTCTCTCCGCCATGCGCGAGTTCTCGGCGCTCGGTAGCGGCTTCAAAGTCGCTATGCGAGACCTTGAGATACGAGGTATGGGCAATCTGCTTGGAGCGCAACAGCACGGCGCAATGGTGAACGTAGGCTTCGACCTCTACTGCCAACTCCTCGCGCAAGCCGTGCAGGAGTTGAAGGGCGAAGAGGTTGTCGAGGACATACTGCCTTCGGTGGACTTGCCTATCTCTGTGCATATCCCCAACGAGTATATCCCCGGCGAGGCGGAGCGCATCTACTTCTACAAGCGCATGAGCGGGGTGCGCTCAGTGGCGGACATTGAAAACCTTTTGGCGGAGTTGGAAGATCGGTTTGGCGACCCTCCCAAGTCGGTCTGGACGGCGCTCGCCGTTCTAAGGTTGCGTCTGCGTTGCAAGGAGGCGGGCATCGCAAGCATCAAGGCGGAGGGAGCGAGTATCGGCATTCGGTTCGCGCCGCAAGCCCGTCTCAATCCCGAAGCGATTCGCCTACTCTCCTACGCCTTCAAGGGGCATCGCTTTACGGCGGATGGCGTGATTGTTCCGTTGACCAGTACGCGAGTTCTGGAGCAGGTCGAAGAGGTTGTATCGGTGTTAGAGAGAGCCTTGGAGGAGGGGCGAAAGCCGAAAAACAGCCCCACAGGGCGTACTGTGGTTCCGCCCCCTCGCCTTCCACAGCCCGTTTTGGGACGAAAATAGCGTTTTTTGCGAAGATTCTTTTCAAACCCCTTCCGCAAAGAGACGTAAACTTCCTATAATAGTCTGGTTCGCCGCTATCCGGCGTACCGCAAGACACAGAAACCCCCGCCTTCTTCGGCAAACAGAGCCGAAAAGGTGTATTCCTAATATAAAGAGAGGATGAGAACATGGCGGACACCATCGTTAAACCTCCTACGGAGGAAGACATTTCCCGCGCTGAAATGCTGGATTTGTATCGCCTTATGCTACGCATTCGCCGCTTCGAGGAGTCGGTCTACCGAAAGTTCCACGAGGCAAAAATTGGCGGATACCTTCATCGTTATGATGGGCAAGAAGCCCTTGTTGCGGGGATTATCCCCCAACTTCAACTACCCCACGACAAAGTGCTATGCACCTATCGCGACCATGCCCACGCCATTGCGTGCGGAACCACCGCCCGCGAAGTGATGGCGGAGCTGATGGGGCGGGCTACGGGATGCGCTTTGGGCAAGGGCGGCTCTATGCACCTTATCGACCCTGACCGCGGTTTTCTTGGCGGCGACGGAATCGTCGGGGGACCCATACCCGTCTCGGTAGGCGTGGGCTTCGCGCTCAAGTACACCGGCACTAACAATGTCTGCGTCTGCTACTTCGGAGATGGAGCCATGAATCAGGGCGGGGTACACGAGTCGCTGAACATGGTAGGGCTGTTTAAGCTGCCCGTACTCTACATTCTCGAAAATAACCGCTACGCCATGGGAACGGCTCTAGGGCGTTCCACTGGGCAGCCCGACTTCATTTTGAAAGCGAACGCGCACGGCATCGCGGGCGAGGTGGTAGATGGTATGAACGTCCTCACCATGCGTGAAGCCGCGAATCGCGCCCTCGCGCATATTCGAGAGACGGGCGAAGCCTATTTCTTGGATGTGGAGTGCTATCGCTTTGTGGGGCATGGTATTGGCGACGACAATGTTGGCGGACAGAAACTCTATCGCACCGATGAAGAGGTGGAGGAGTGGCGCCGCCGCGACCCGCTGATACAGATTATCCGCGACCTCAAAGAGCGCGGTTATATCAGCGAGGAGCAGATAGAGGCGATTGAGGCGGAGATTAAGGTGGAGGTGGAGGACTCGATTGTTTTTGCGGAAGCCAGTCCTGAACCCCCGCTGGACAGTCTCTACGAACACGTTTTTTCAGAGTAGCGAGGAAAACTTAACAATGGCAAAAATGCGCTATCTACAGGCTCTCCGTCTCGCCATGACGGAAGAGATGGAGCGTGACCCCAATGTGTTTATTATGGGGGAAGAGGTGGGGCAGTATCAAGGAACGTATCGCGTGACGGAGGGCTTGCTAAACAAGTTCGGCGATAAGCGCGTGGTAGATACCCCTATTAGCGAGATTGGCATCGCAGGAATGGCGACGGGAGCCGCAATGGTAGGCTTACGCCCCGTCGCTGAGTTTATGACGTGGTCGTTCGCTATGTCCGCTATGGATCAACTGGTGAACCATGCGGCGAAAATTACCTATATGTCGGGCGGACGCATCAAGTGTCCCGTCGTCTTTCGGGGCCCCGCAGGTGTCGGCACGCAACTATCGGCGCAACACTCGCACAGTCTTGAAGCGTGGTTCGCCCACACTCCCGGCTTCAAAGTGGCTATGCCCGCTACGCCCGAAGATGCGAAGGGGCTTCTCAAGACCGCTATTCGCGACAACAACCCTGTCATCTTTATGGAACACGCGGGGCTGTACGGCTCCTCCGGCGAGGTGTCGGAAGACCCCGACTTCACCGTTCCCTTCGGTGTGGCGGCAGTGCGGCGCGAAGGCAAGGACATCTCGCTCATCGCCTATTCAAAGGGCGTTGCAATGAGCCTGAAGGCGGCGGAAATTCTTGAGAAGGACGGTATCTCGGCGGAAGTCATCGACCTCCGAACCCTCGTTCCGCTAGATATGGATACTGTTGTGGCTTCCATTCGCAAGACGCACCGCGCTGTGGTGATTCAAGAGGAGTGGCGCAACGCAGGTTTTGCCGCCGAGTTGGCGACACGTATCTACGAGCAGGCTTTTGACGAAATGGACGCGCCCATCCAGCGTGTTGCGGGCGCGGATGTTCCCATGCCCTACGCAAAAAATCTGGAACGCGCCGCAATTCCGACGGAACACGACATTGTAGCGGCGGCGCGACGCGCGCTATCCTAAGAAGGGGTGATTTTGAATGGCAGAAATCCTTATGCCCAAGATGGGCGATGGAATGGAAGAGGGAACCATCAACGTATGGCTCAAGAAGGAGGGTGAGCAAGTCACCTCCGGCGAGCCAATTGCGGAGGTGGAGACCGACAAAGCCAACGTCGAAATATCGGCTTACGAGACGGGGAAACTGACGAAAATCCTCGTGCAGGTAGGGCAAACGGTTCCTGTCGGGACGGCAATCGCCGTTATTGGCGAAGCCTCCGCGGCGGGCGCGACAAACGGAACGCACGAGGCAGTCGCCGCTCCCGCTATCGAGGCGGCTCTTCACGTCGCTTCCGCTCCTGCGCCGAACTTGTTGAAGGCGGAAGGCGGGCGCGTGAAAGCCTCTCCTCTCGCCAAACGCATGGCGAAAGAGTTTGGCATAGACCTCGCTCAACTCGCAGGAACGGGCGAAGGCGCTACTCGCATTGTCGCAAAAGATGTCGCGGAGTTCAAAGCGAAGCAGGTCTCCGCGCCTCCCGCCAAGCCCGTCGCCCCTGCGCCTGTTTTGGCATCCGTGGGCGGAACGCCTTCGGGAGCGGGCGAGACCTTTAAGCCGAGCAAAATGCGCGAAGCGATAGCGCGGCGCACCCTCCAAAGCAAGCAGGGCATACCTCACTTCTACGTGACTATGCTGATTGAGATGGATAGGGCGCTGAAACTTATCAAAAACCTGAACGCAGACAGCGCGGACGGCAAAATCACCGTCAACGATGTAATTGTAAAGGCGTGCGCGGTAGCCCTCAAAAAAGTTCCTGAAGCCAACTCCACTTGGACGGCGCAGGGGACGGTCTATCGCTATGCGGAGGCGCATATTGGTATCGCTGTCGCCATTGACGAGGGCTTAATCATCCCCGTCGTGAGAAACTGCGAAACCAAACCGCTTCGCGACATCTCAAACGAGGCGAAAGCGCTTATCAATAAGGCGCGAAACGGTCAACTCAAGCCGGAGGAGTATTCGGGCGGCACGTTCAGCATCTCCAACCTCGGTATGATGGGTGTAGACGAGTTCCTCGCAATAATCAACCCGCCGGAGGCGGCGATACTCGCCATTGGCGGCATCTCCCGCGACCCTGTTGTTCTCTCTGATAGCGACGACATTGTAATCCGCTCCCGCATGAAAATCGCTCTCTCCGCAGACCACCGTATTCTGGATGGCGCGTCTGCGGCGCGGTTCTTGCAAGAGGTGAAGAGGGCGCTGGAGGCTCCGTACTCCCTGCTCTCCTAACCGTTTCCCACTCTCTGTCCCCTCTTCTCGTAGTTTCGTAGGAGAGGGGACGTTTTTATAACAACTATGAATAATTCGTTCCTCTCCAAAAAGTCGGGATGGGTTTATGCGGCAAAAAGTTGTCTCCATTGCCCGTTGAGTTCTGCGACTTTGAGCGTGGCGAGTGTTTGACTGCCTTTTTTCGACCAACTCATGCCTTTCTTCTTTTGTCGCATCCC
>CAIJLM010000371.1 GCA_903821495.1 uncultured Chthonomonas sp.
CTCTTTATAGATGCCGTCGCGGTTGGGGCCTCGGAACTGAGGCGCGTCGTCCGCGAGAACGGGGCGAGCCAACACCCCTGTCGCGAGGAGGGCGAGAACAGGCAGGGATATTTTGCGTGTAAGGCGGTTACTGGAATAGTTTGGTTTCATTTTCGAGACGACTTCTCCTTAGTTGGGTTCGGGCGCTATTTGGTTAGCGCATGGTAGCGACGATTGACCTCGTTCCAGTCAATAAAGGTGACAAAGGTGTCCACGTAGTCCTTTTTGCGGTTTTGGTAGTCCACATAGAAGGCGTGTTCGTAGACATCGCAGACGAGTAGAGGCTGTCCTAGCCAGAGAACTCCAATCTCGTGGAGGTCGCTAGCGACATTGTAGAGTTTGCCGTTCACCATATCGCGGACGAGAACGCCCCAGCCGTTCGCCGCCATGCAGGTAGCGCGGAAGTCCTCTTGCCAACGGTCAAAACTCCCGAAGCGGTTGGTCAGAGCGGTTTTTATGTCCTCTTTGGGGGCATCGGGTTTAGGAATCAGGTTATCGAAATAGAGTTCGTGCAGAAGGACGCTGTTCATACGGTTCACTTTGTCTTTTTGCAGGAGGATATGCGCGTCCCCTCCAAGCCGACTATCGCTTTTGAGAAGCGTATCCAAGTCCTGCTCAATTTTCAAGAATCGCTTGAGCGCTCCCCCGTAGTGCGCGTTGTAGTGCGGCGCGACCTGCTCTTTGGTTAGCAGACCGGGTATCGATTCGTATTTCAGGGGGTGCGGCTTGCCCGTCGCCAGCCCGCTATCTAATGGAAAGGCGGACTCCTCGGCGTGCGCGGCGGTAGGCAGAGCGAACGCGGCGGTGGATACGCCGAGCAGGGAAGCCGTTCGCAGAACCTCGCGGCGTGAGAGCGGTTTGGGTTCGGACATGATTCTCCTCCTTCTGCGAAACTACGGTGTCGCGTTAGCGGACTGCTTGGGAGCATTCAGGGACTTCGCCAAAGCCATCATCGCCCAACAGGTTCCATTGAACGAGGAGTATTGGGATAGACCGTGCGAAAAACCTGCGTCGAAATAGTTGTTGGCAGGCGCGGCGCGTTTGTTCACGAACCAGGAGCCGTCCTCATCCTGCGTTCGCAGTAAAAACTGCACGCCCTGTTTGAGCTTGAAGTCGGGGAGATAGGCTTCGCCCGCGGCGCGAAGCGCGTAGAGCGCCTGACCTGTCGCGTAGGCATCGCTCTGCATATCACCCAGCTGCGCCCAACCCCCGTCCGCTCTCTGGTCGGCGAGGATATCTTGAACAGACTTCTCTCGCTCTTCTGCGCTCGCTCCCGCCCACTTCAATCCAAGCAGGCGCGATGCGCGGTCTTCGCTGTTCGTTGTGGGCGTTGTCATTAGCCAGTTTTTTGCGCGACCTATGCGCTCGGCTATCTCTTTGGCGTAAGTCTGCGGCGCGTAGGCGCGTAGCGCCCGCACGGAGAGCGCGGTGAATGTGAATGCGCTGGACTGCATGGGAACGCGGGGCAGGGAGTACGTCCATGCTCCGTTTGGCGACTGTTGCCGTGCAAGAACCATCGCCATCGCGCCGTTCGCCTCGTTTTGGGGTTGCTTCATCTCCGCCATCCCTGCAAGGAGCCATGAGTTGCCGGTTGTCACCTCGTTCATCTCAATAAGCGGAACCTGCTTCATCGCCTCTCTATCTTTGAGCGCCTGTAGATGCAGAGGGCGCAGGGCGTTCAAGCCGCCGTTGAGTCGTCCCGTCTGCGCCTGTTGAATAGCGGGGTTGAGAGAGAAGCCGAGTTCGCGAACCACGCTCAGAGCGATGCGCCCGAGCCCCTCGTGATGACACGAAACACAGCCCGTTCGCTGATTAAACTTGAGCATAGAGGCTTCCAACGCCTTGAGGCTCTTCTGAATCGCGGCTTTGGGGTTGTTTTTTTCGACCGGTCTGAAATCCATTCCAAACTGATGCTCGGTCTCTGTGCGTTGGCGTGCATGAGCGACGCTCAAAACGGTACGTTTTTTATAATCCGCGAGTTCCGTATCCGCTCTGTGCGCCTTCATGAGTTCAATCACCTCAGGATAGTCGCCGTAGCTCGCTGTCAGAATCAGCGGCGTTCTTCCCTGAGCGTCCTGTGCGTTGGGGTTCGCGCCCCGTTCCAGAAGTAGTTTCACGAACTTTGCGCGTCCGTTCATCGCGGCGTGCATCAGGGCGGTCTGTTGTTTGCCATCCACTGCGTCGATGTAGGCTCCTGCGTCCAGCAGAACCTTGCCAGCCTCTGGTTGACCTTCGCGTGCCGCATAGATAAGGGCAGTCGCGCCAAAGTTATCTCTCGCGTTCACCTTCGCTTTGCGGCTCAACAGCTCTCGAATCGCGCCAGCGCCGCAGGAGCGAGCCGCAAACATGAGCGGAGTGTCGCCATCTGCACGCACCACGTTCACCTTTGCGCCACGCTCAAGCAAGAGATGGATGCCTGTTTCGTTTCCGCCAAGCGCGGCGAAGCAGAGCGCCGTGCCGTACACGCTATTCGCTTCCAACTTTGCGCCAGCCTGTAACAACGTCTCCGCGACATCGTCCTGATGCGATGCGACGGCTATATCCAGCGGCGAAAGCCCCAAGCCATTGGAGGCATTGGGGTCGGCTCCCCGTTTCAAAAACGCCTGAACGCCCCCCAAATCGCGGTGGTCAATTGCAAGAAAGATATCTTGCCCTAGTCTGCCTTTCGCCCCTATGGGCGGGTCGTTCGAGGTGCGTGTTGGCGCGGGCTGAAGAGGCTTCACCTGTGCAAGCAATGTCGGCGCGGCGCTAAGATGCGTCCACGCAACTACAGCGAGACCACACACAGCGACTGTAGATAGGATTAACGATGTTCTTGCTAATTGCACTTATCCGCTCCTTGTATCAGGTATCCGGCTGGCGCCGTTGCGCGAGGATGCTAGTGAAAAATCTATCGCCGCTAGTTCGCAATTACGAAATCTGTTTTGCTCGCCACGACTACGAGGGAGTGGTTCTGAACCCAATCCATACTTACGTTCGCCCTTTTCGTTTCCGATTCCTCTCCTCGCGCTACTCCCAGCGAAAGATTCGCGTCGCAAGAAGCAGGCAACCCGCCAGCCACGCCGCAAGAACGCCCAGATTGACGGGTATCGAGTGCGGAGAGGGCGTAGCGTTGACGGCGACGCGCATCGCCTCCGCCAAGTGCGTCGCGGGTAGAATGTTTATTAAAGGACGTAGGTAGGCGGGCATAAGTTCAGAGGGAAAGAGCATTCCGGAAAGGAACAGCATCGGCAGGTTGGTCAACTGCACGAGCGGCATCACGCCCTCCTGAGTCTTGGCGATAGAGGCAAGCACTGCGCCCAGACTGATGAAAGTCAGCGCCCCTATGACAACCAGACCCAGTAGCCCCAGCCACGATCCGACAAGGCGAAACTGGTAAAACACAACGCCCATAAGTAGCAGAACGCCCGTCTGAAACACCGCGATAATCAGACGCATGGTTATCTGACTGCCGATAAGCGTTTTGCGGGGTAGGGGAGTGGCTCCATACCGCTTCAAAACGCCCTTCTCGCGCATATTGACGATGGGAATTGCGGTGAATATGCCCAGTTGCATTATCGTCATTGCCAGAATGCCGGGAATCATAAAATCAATCTGACGCGGCTTGGCTTCGTTCGGCTTGTCAGAGGTCACGGACTCCTCTTTCGTCTCCAGAAGCGGCGTTCGGGCGCTCATCCCCTTCTCCATCTTGTCCAGAACCTGCTTGGCGATGCTGACCGCTATCAGCGATGTCTGTTGTTGAGAGGGTTCCGTAAGGATTTTCACCTCGGTTGTCTTTCCCGCCTGCTTTTTTTGGGAGAAGTCTGCGGGAAAGACGATGACCGCCCGCCTTTTGCCGTTTCGCAACGCCTCTTTTTCGGAATCCAGAGTCCCGACGTGTGGCTCCAACATAGGAACCTTTTTGAAAACTTCAGGAACCCATGATAAGGTTGGCGAAGAGTCTTGAAGAACCACTCCAATAGGAAATTTTTGCGTGTCGGAGGCTTTGTGGTCGCCCAGTAGCGAACCGAACATAACCATAAAGAAGATAGGAAAGAAGAAACTGAAAAAGAGTGCAGTTTTATCGCGAAAAAAAGCGCGAAGTCCCGCCGCTGTTAGTTTTCGATAGGCGTTCATGTTACTCTCGTATCCTCCTGCCCGTCATTTTTAGAAACACGTCTTCCAATGTCGGGCGACGCAAGTGGACATCGCCTATCTCAATGCTCCGCGCTTCCGCCCGCTCTAACAACGCCGCCAGCGATTTCTGCACAGCGTCTGAGAATAGCGTGATTTCGCCCCCGTCTACGGCGACGCGCAGTACGTTCGGCAGGTCGCTAAAGGTCTGCGGGTCTAACTCTATGGGCGGCGTGAACTGGATAGTGCGCTCCTTGAACTGGCTTTTAATGAGATTTTCCGGCGTATCAATCGCGAGGATTTTGCCATGGTCTACGATGGCGATTCTGTCGCAGAGTCGCTCCGCTTCATCCATGTAGTGCGTGGTGAGAAAGACCGTCTTCCCCTGTGTCCTCATCTCCTCGATAACACCCCAGAGTTGTCTTCGCGCCTGCGGGTCTAGCCCCGTCGTCGGCTCGTCCAGAAAAACAAGCATCGGGTCGCTTACGAGCGCGAGGGCGACGGAGAGCCTCTGTTGTTGACCGCCAGAGAGCGTCTGCACACGGGCGTTACGCTTCTCCATCAGCCCTAGAAGTTCGAGAAGCGCGTCGGGGGAGGAGGATTTGGGATAGAAGCTGCCAAACAGGTCGAGTAGTTCCCACGAAGTGAGGTTGGGCATCATGGTGGCGGTTTGTAGCGCGACTCCGATTTTCTCTTTCGCCTTCGCGCTATTTTTGCCTACGTCTATGCCAAAAACCTCCGCCCGTCCGGAGTCGGCGGAGCGCAACCCTTCAATAATCTCAGTGGTGGTCGTTTTCCCCGCGCCATTTGGACCGAGCATTCCGAACACTTCGCCCGCTTTTACGCTAAAACTGATTCCATCTACCGCAAGCACTCCCCCGTAGCTTTTTACCAAATCCTCTACCAGTATTGCAGTCATGTTCCCTCCTAGGGGTGAAGTATTGAAAATAGAGGCGAACTCCAACGCCTGTCGAGAGTTCAAGAGACGTTCTTAGCGCACTCCGTACAAACATAATCCAAGGCTCCCAACACACCGGAAAGGTCTTCAATACCGTATAGGCTCATGTCGCTCACCACGGAGAGTCTACTCCGCTTTGCCTAGTTTTCGATAGAGAACCTCGCAAAGCTCGTCTATCACCTCGTCCACCACCTGTTGAGAGGTCTCTTGCGCCATCACGCGGATAAGCGGCTCCGTCCCGGAGGCGCGAACAGACAGCCATATCGGGTTCGCAAACCGCGCTTCTGAGCGCTGGATAGCCGCCTGAATCTCTGCGTCTTTGTCCCACCCTTTCAGGTTCTGCACTTTGAGACCCACCAGTTTGCGCGGGTATTTACGCACGACCCCCGCTAGTTCGGAGAGTGATTCGCCCGTTTCGTGCATAATAGCGAGAACCTGAAGCGCTGTCGCCATACCGTCGCCTGTAGGGGTGATGGAGGGTAGTAGGATATGCCCGCTCTGCTCTCCGCCGACCACTGCGCCGAGTTCCTCCATCGCTTGCGACACATAGCGGTCTCCCACTTTCGTGCGGTGCAGACGAATATCCGCCTCTTCCAGAGCCTTCTCTAGTCCTAGGTTGCTCATAATAGTTGCGACAACAGTATTCCCTTCGAGTTTCCCTTTTCTTTTCAGGTGGAGGGCTATCATCGCCATCATCTGGTCGCCATCTACCTCGTTTCCAGCGCTATCCGAGAGCATCACGCGGTCAGCATCGCCATCGAAGGCGATACCTGCATCCGCGCCGAGTTCGCGGGTCTTGTCGCGCATGGCTTTGGTTTTGGTGGAGCCGCAGTTGTCGTTGATGTTCACGCCGTTGGGCGTATTAGATAAGACTGTTACCTCCGCCCCTAAGTCGCGGTAGATTTCGGGACCCAGCCGTGAAGCCGCGCCGTTCGCGCAGTCCATCACCAGTTTGAGTCCGCCGAGGGGCTTCTCGCCGAAATCCGCGAGAGCCGCTTTAACCAGCGCGGCGTACTCTTCGGTCAGTTGCGGCATGAAGCGCACAAAGCCGATGTCGTCGTCCATAGGAAGCGTGAAGTTGGCGACGTTATCTAGCAGTTCCGAGATGTCGTCTTCAATGGAGTCGTGCAGCTTTTTGCCGTCTCGCCCGAAGAACTTGATGCCGTTATCTTGATAAGGGTTGTGGGAGGCGGAGAGGACGACTCCCGCCGCCGCGCCCTGCGAAATAACCAGTTGCGACACGCCCGGCGTGGGTATCACATCTACTAGGCGGACATCTACGCCCATAGAGGCAAGCCCTGCGGAGAGCGCCGCTTCTAGCATATCGCCTGAGAGGCGCGGGTCGCGCCCCACTATCACGAAAGGACGCTTCTCGTCCGTATCGGGGTGGTCGTGAATCCACTTCCCCGCCGCCATGCCGAGTTCCAACGCCAGTTTCGCGGTCAGTTTGTCGTTCGCCTTGCCGCGCACTCCATCGGTTCCAAAAATACGCTCGCTCATCACAGTCCTCATTCTTTCTCAAATTCTAAATTCATAACTCACGCTACGCCCTCTGGAAGCAGACATCGCCAGATAGCGCGAAAGTTGCTTGCGGAGGTTGCGTCGAGAGGCGAAAACTACCCTCACCCCCTCTAAATCTCCCCATTCGCAAGGCTCATTAGGGTATGTATAGCGGGTTTTGAGATAGACAACGCTTGAGCCGGAGGTTGAAAACCCCCGTCTCGGAAAACCGCCCGTCTTGCAGACAGATTGACGTTTTCGACTGGAAGGCTTGCCGCTTTCTCACAAACCCCTCTGGCGACGGAAACATGAGTTCCCAGACATCACCCTGAGCGAAGCAGAGTCGCGAACTCCTCTAGCACGCTCTTTCGCTCAGCGAGGTCGTTCGGTTTCGCATACTGCCACAGACGTAGCGCGTCCCCTGTCTGGATTGATTCCAGAGCCTTCGCCGCCACATCGGTTTGCAATGCCCTACAGTCCAGTTGAGCTTTCGCCAGTGCCAGCCAGAACGAAATCCGGTCGTCTTGATCCTCCAGATACTCCCTGTAGTTGGCTTCCAGTTCGGTGCGTATCGCTTCAGGCTTCACTCCCGCGTCCAGCCGCTCCATAAAATCCGCATAGACATCCGCCGCAACGTCCTCTTCCAGCATACTGGTTCCCCAGGCTCCCATTTCCGCTCTCCTGTCATCAGTAACATAGCGACGCGCCTTCTTCCCGACAGGCTCGCTGTGGCAAGAAGACGCGCAATCTGACCCGCCTGTACACATATCGCTACTCGCGTCGCTTTTCGTACAAAAAAAGTTACGCCCCTTCCGCTCGCCGCTTAATAGCCTCCATCGTCGCTTGAAGGTTTTCGGTTATCTTCTTCTTGATGAGTGTTTTGACCATTGCGCCGATGAGGGGGACGTTGTACTCGTAGTCCAAAACGGAATCGAAGCGGGTGATATTGGGGGATTCGGAGGTGAACTGCCAGTAGCCCGACATACTGTCCATATCCCCTTTTATCTGCGTGAATTCGTCGCGATAGCGTTCGCTATCCCAAACATCCTCTTGCGTCCACTTCAAGGTCATTTTGAACTCGCGAATAAGCCCCACCCACTCCGTCGTTGTGCGGTTTCCGTCTTCGCTTCTCTCCAAAACCGTTAGCGATTTCAAGTCCGCCATAAAGTTCGGAAAATCTTCGACGTTCCGAGCCGTTGCGTAGACCGTTTCGATGGGTGCGTTAATAGTGAGGCTCTGTTCGATACGTGGCATAGTTTATTAGCCTTCTAACCGCCGATTTCGCGCCATGCGAGTTCGACAGCTCCCATGATACCCGCGTTGTCGTCGAGCTCTGCGCGAACGATTTTCGCGGAGACGAAGATAGAGCCGACAGCGCTAGCGCGGGCGGTTCGATGCGCGGCGGAGAAGAGGGTTTTGGAGCGAGCGATTTTGCCGCCCAAAACGACCACTTCGGGGTTGAACACGTTTATCATGCTGGCGATACCGAGACCGACAAAGTGTCCGATGTCGTTCAGAACCTCAATGGCGAGAGCGTCTCCCGCCTCCGCCGCGTCGTCTATGGTGGCGGGGGTGAGGTGTTGCATAAGCGATTCGGGTCCCGTGATGTAGTCCCAGAGTTTGGTTTCGCGTCCGGATTCCATTTTAAGAGCGGCGCGTTCCGTAATCGCGTCGCGCCCTGCGAGAGTTTCGAGCCGCCCATGCGCTCCAAACTGGCTTCCGCCAACGCCGTCCGCAATAATAATGTGTCCGACCTCCGCCGCGCCGCCCGTAGAGCCGCGCAGAACTTCGCCGTCCACAACGATGCCGCCGCCCACGCCCGTGCCGAGCGTAAACATAACGAGGTGGCGTGTGCCGCGTCCCGCGCCAAAGCGGAACTCGCCAAGCGCCGCGACGTTCGCGTCGTTGTCCATGACCATTGCGATACCGAGTTCGGCTTCTACCATATCCCGCAGATAGACATCTTTATAGGGGACATAGGAGTCGTTGGCGTACTCGCCGAAGTTGGGAGCCCAGACGATACGCCCCTCCGGTACGTTGATGTGACCGGGAACGGCTACGCCCACCGCGCCTATATCGTTGATGTTCACGCCCGCGGCATCCGCCGCGCCGCGCACCGCATCCGCGATACGCACGACGGTCTTAGCGGCTCCGGCTTTTGCGTCAGAAGGGGTCTCAAAACGCCCCAGAGATTTTTCGTTTCTATCCAATACGGCGGCGCGAACGTTTGTACCGCCGAGATCCACGCCGACTACATAAGGCGCATTTGCTTTTGGTTGCACGCGATTGCCCACGCGACAGCCCTCCAGTTAAGTTTAATATGGGTTTACGCCCTCCTGAAACGGGAGGAAGATAACCTTATGGAGAGTATAGAATGTAAGAAACTATTTGTCAAGGTGTAGAATCGGATGTAAGAGTTCCCTCTTTTGGGAATTAACGCCGAAACCCGCAAAAGAGCGCGAAAAGCAGTGCGGAATGCCATCAAAGCCACCCATAAGGCAGACTTCCCTCTTCGACGTATTTTCCTGAAAACGCCTGTCTTCCCATTCGGGAAAATGGCGGTTTTTAAGAAACTTTTGGGATTAGGGACAAAAGTTTCTTGTTTTATGCCACTTTCTCGTTCGGGAAAATGGCGGTTTTCAGGAAACTTTCCGCAAAAACGGAGCGTGAGTAGTTACGAGAAATTAAACTTTTCACGTTGCCCAACCCAAGAAGGAGAATCCATAAGCCGAGTCGAAGTAGACGCTATCCCCACGTTTTACGGCTACTCAATATGGCAGGCGACCTTCAACAACAGAAAGAGGAGATTCGTGACCGCTCCGATATAGTGGCGGTCATTGGTCAGTACACGCGCCTCGCTCGCGCCGGAAAGAACTGGAAAGGGCTATGTCCCTTCCATAATGACCGCAACCCGTCCTTCTACGTCAACCCGCAAGGGCAGTACTACAAATGCTTCTCGTGCGGCGAAAGCGGCGACATCTTTACCTTCATACAGAAGAAGGAGAATCTTGATTTTCTGGAAGCGATGGAGCATCTCGCAAAACGCGCTGGAGTAGCGTTTGAGCGGCGCGAGGAGAACCCAGAGCAGAAGAGCGAACGCGATGAGATGTTTGAAATCAACCGTCTCGCCGTGCAGTACTTCAAAGAGCGGCTCGCCCTCAGCCCCGACGCGCAAAACTACCTCGCCAACCGCGCTATCCTCAAATCCACGCAAGAGCGGTTCGATGTTGGCTACGCCTCTCCTGATTGGGAGGGCTTATCGTTCTACCTACAGCGTAAAGGCGCGAATATCCCCCTTGCGGTAAAGTTAGGGCTTTTGAAGTCGCGCCAGTCCGCCAATAACGGGTACTACGACACCTTCCGAAACCGCATTATGTTTCCCATCCACGATGTCAATCAGCGCGTTATCGCGTTTGGGGGCAGGGCGTTGGGAGACGACCCCGCGAAGTACCTCAACTCTGAGCAGTCGGTCATCTTCGATAAATCGCGCACTCTCTACGGACTCTGCTTTGCGAGAAAACACCTCACCGAAAAGAATCCGCCTGTCTTTGTAGAGGGCTATGTAGATGTTATCACGGCGCATCAGGCGGGCTTTCATCAGTGCGTCGCCACGCTCGGAACCTCTATGACCGAAGAGCATGGGCGTATGCTGGTGCGCTATAGCCCCAAAGTTATCGTCTGCTACGACGGCGATTCGGCAGGGATTAAAGCGACCCTCCGCGCCTCTGCGATATGGGAGACGCTAGGCGTTGAAAACGCCGAAGTGCGAATTGCGCGGCTTCCCGCCGGAGACGACCCCGACTCGGTTCTCAAGCGTGGCGATACCGCTCTCTTCCAACAGTCGCTGGACAACGCGATACCCCGCGTGGAGTATCAAATTGAACTGGCGCTACAGCCCTACGACCTCACAAACTCGGATTCGCGGGTGAACGCCCTCAAGGAGCTACTTCCCATTCTCGCAACAGTCCCCTCCCATGTCGAGCGAGACCGATACATCCAGCGCTACGCCTACCTTCACGCCACCTACGCCTACAATGCAGGACGCGCTATTATGCAGATAGCGGCGGAGGCGGAGGAGATAGCACAGCGTACAAAAGGCAAAATCTCGGCGCGAGACCAAGAGTACCCTCTCACCGAACAGGCGAACCGCGCCCCTCTCGCGGAAATGCCGAATGGAAATCGTTCGCAAAACGCCTCTCAGCAGACTCCCTACCCGGCGAACCGCGAATGGAAAGGAAAGGGACGGCGCAAAGAGGGCGTTCGCGCTTATGGCGACCCTACCACCCCCGTTCCCGCCCTGCCCGCGATGACGGGCGGGGAGAAGGCGGAGCGGCAGATACTACGCGCCCTGTTCGCCGCGGA